>NZ_JAVETM010000033.1:0-41375 GCF_034006065.1 Desulfobotulus sp.
CCGAAGAAGAGGCGCGCATCCGCGCTGAGGAAGAAGCTCGCAAAAAAGCTGAAGAAGAGGCGCGCATCCGCGCTGAGGAAGAAGCTCGCAAAAAAGCCGAAGAAGAGGCGCGCATCCGCGCTGAGGAAGAAGCTCGCAAAAAAGCCGAAGAAGAGGCGCGCATCCGCGCTGAGGAAGAAGCTCGCAAAAAAGCCGAAGAAGAGGCGCGCATCCGCGCTGCCGAGGAAGCACGCAGGAAAGCCGAAGAAGCCCGTCTGCAGGCCGAAGAAAATGCCCGTATCTGGGCCGAAGAAAAAGCACGTCTTCAGGCGCTGGAAGAAGAAGCCAGAGCCAAAGCCGAAAAGGAGGCCCGCGCCAAGGCCATGAACAAATATATGATGACGGGCGGTCTTGCCCTTGCCCTCTTCTTTACCCTGATCATCATCACCAGCATCCAGAACATGTCCGGCTACTATATCAAACAGAGCGGGACAAACCTTGAAATCTGGCAAGGTGCCTTTTCACCCAAGGGCAAAAAGCATGTCATCACCCTGCCAGGCGTTGCTGCACCTGAAGCTTCCAAGGCGGTATACACCCGCAGCGAGGTCATGCCTCTGGCCTTTAATTTCTATATGGAACAGGCCGTCCGAGAAACCGCCAAGCCCGGTTTTCCCAACTTCAAGACCATAGAGCGCCTTCTCAAAACCGCTGAAAAGTACGCCTCTTCCTCGGAAGAACGGCGCCTTGTCGCCATGCAGATCCAGGGCCTCAATGAAATGATCGCCCGCTACAAGAACGACATGCGTTCCACCCTTGACGGGGCAAAGCCCTGAAAAACCGCTGTCATTCAAGCACCCCCTGTTTAAAAAGGCCATCCGTTCAGGGTGGCCTTTTCTTTTTTATGAAGATGCAATCTCCCAAAAGGGAGCCTTCATACAAACAGCATGGGATTTAAAAGCTTATCAAACTTCACATGAATGGAGTACTCATTGTCCATATGGCAGAGTACGCCGGTCACCACTCCTTTGCAGACCAGGGGCTGGGGGTTTCCTGAGGCTGTCAGCAAAAATTTCATTCCCAGATAACGGCCCAAGAGTTGACGGATTCCCCTGCCATTGGCGGTTTTCACATAAAAGGACAAGCCTCCTGCGGAGATATCAGCCATTCGCCCTTTCAGCAAAGAGGCCGTAGCACCTTTTTTTTCCCCTGAAAGCACCTGAAAGACAATGACGCCCTGGGCGGGAATGCGCTTATGTGCCCTGCGGTTCACACCCTTGGCCTGCAGCATTTCACTGGGTGAACGTCCCTGGGAGCAAAAAGCCCGGAGCTTAGGACCCAAGCCCGCCACAGTCTCATCAAGAACCATCAGCGCTTCCCGGCTCAACACCTGACAACTCCCAGCGGTTAAAGCCACAAGACGGGTAGTACACACACTGCTCTTATAAAAGGTGTCTTCCCCTGCCAGATCCCCAGGCCCCACGCGCCGAACCAGAACCTCCTGTCCCTTATCCGATGCGGCAAAAAGCTGCAAAACACCCTGATCCACAAAATACAAAGAGGTATTCCCCTCCCCCTGGCGGAAAAGCGTTGTTCCTGGGGAAAAAGAAAGGGGTTCACAGGCAAAGAAAAAGGCACTCCGCTCTTCCGGTAGAAGGCGCGCATACCAGGCCTTCCAGCGCTCCATGTGCACCCTGTCAATGGCCCTGTTCTTTTCTTCTTCAATGCGTTCTGCTGCGGAGACAATGAGGCTCAGGGCCATGGCATCCACATCCATCATCTGCTGCTGCAATTTTTCCGCATGATCAAAGCGACGTGCAACGGCATGGGCAACCACAAGCTCAAAGAGAAGCTCCATGGCCTCAGCTCTACGCCCTGCGGCAAGCAAAAGCCCCACCCTTTTCTCTTTCATTGCCAGTGTTTCAGCTTCTCCCATGCCCTTTGCTCCACGCGTATTCTAAAAAAAACTCCGGCTCTTTCATCCTTGATCCCAGGTGAGAGCTTCTCATGATCATCAAATGACCCAAGCGAATGTCTGTAAGGATAATCGGAATGGAAAAACCTGTCAAAGCTCTCTGGGAGGATTCAGGCCTGCATGGATCGGAAGATCTCAAGTCTGGGCAGAGGGAGCGGACGTCCCTCCCCATCCAGGCCCACGAAGGTAACGCGGGTTGAAAAAATCTCTTCTTCTTCCCGCGCGCCAGGTGCGTCGGCGTACACCCGGACACCATAGGACACGGAAGCTTTTCCCAGGCTGTCCGGGAGAATCTCGAAGCGGAGAATGGCCCCGCTCACCACCCGCTTACGAAACTGCACATCTTCCATGGCCACCGTCACCAGGGTACAGCCCTGAAAATCCCGAGAAGCCACAAGCCAGGCGTACTCATCCACCCAGCGCAGCATGGCCCCTCCAAAAAGATACCCATGATGGTTGAGATGCTCCGGCCTTACAATGGTATAGGTATTCATGGGGCTGCCCCCAGGCTTTCCAGGGCTTCCTCCAGGGCTTCCCCAAGTTGTTCACGGGAAGTCTCCAGCAAACACGTAAGCCTGGGGCGCCACACCCCGGGCTTTCCAAAACCCATCAGATAGATCATGTCTCCCATCACCACCACATCCAAGGTTTCCCGCAGAGCCCACAGGCTTTCCAGCAAGTCTTCTCCCAGATCCGGAGCGGCCTGGATCAGACTTTCCGCCGCCACCATGGCGCCCAAGCGCACCGTCCACTTTTCATGGGTAAGGAGTGCGTAAAAAGCAGGAAAAATACGCTCTCTGGATTGCATCATTCTCACCAGACGCTGGGCTTCACCACTTTCAAGGATATTCAGAAGGCTCTCTTCGCTGAGACTTTCCGGCTCCCTGCTGCACAAAGCCTGCGCAATGTTTTGAGCCCTCAAAACGCCTGTCCAGCGAAAATTTTCCTCATCCCCCTGAAGCATCAGCACAGGAACAGCCATCACCCCCCAGGCTGTCGCCATATCCGGACAGAAATCCACGTTCACCACCTCAAGGGAAAGATTGGGATTCTCCAGAAATCCCAAGGCAAGGCGCAAGGCTCCAGGACAATGGGGACAATTTCCACTGACAAAAAGCCGCAAGCCCGCCGGGACGGTCATGGCCTCGGCAAACGTGCCGCCGCTTTTTTCCGCCCGCAGGAAATCCGCCAAAAGCCCTTCTTCCCTTTTTCCAGGTGCTCCCAGGAAGGTGAGTCTCCGGGAGGGGATACGGAAACCCGGGCACCCTTTCTCGGATAAAGTCTCAATTGTTACCGCAGATCCGCAAGACCCAAGACCCTCAAGAAAGGCCGCCACAGCTTCCCTTGCTCCGGAAGAACCCGTGACCGCGTCAAAATCCGGGGAAGACGGCCGGGAATTCACCGCCGCATCATTTTTCATCCCTTTTCCTCCAGGCCGTCTGCCCGTTCACAGACGTCCTTATTCCTTCTCATGCCATAAAAAATCAGTTTTTCACCGCGCATCCAGAAACCAGATCCCCAAGGGCTCAATGCCGGTTCTGATACCCTAAGAAACCACTGAACTCCACCTGATATATATAGACAAACACGGACGCCAGCCCAAAGATCAATGGGCCATACAGAAGCCCCAGAAAACCAAAGAGCTGCAAGCCTCCCAGGATGGCAAAAAACACCACAACACCATTCATCTGTGCTGCGCCCCGCATGAACAGAGGTCTCAGAAAATTATCCAGGGAACCAACCACCAAAAGACACCACATGAGCAGACCCAAAGCCTTCATCCCGGAGCCTGTGGCCCATAGCCAGATCACAGCCGGAACCCATACCAGGGCTGTGCCCACAACGGGAATCAGGGAGGCAAAGGCCATAACAGCCCCCCAGAAAATACCGGGAAGCCCCACAGCAAAAAAAGCCAGCCCTCCTGCAGCCCCCTGGGCCATGGCCGTCATGAAGGTTCCCACAAACACAGAACGGACAAGAAGACCCATGCGTTCAAACAGCCGCGTCTCCTGGGTTCCTGAAAGGGGAAAAAGATGACAGAAGCGCTCCAGAAGAGCATCATGGTTGCGGATGGATACAAAAAAAACCAGAAGCAGCAGAAAAAAATGCCCCACAAGGACACCGAGGTTTCCCGCCACCACCCCGCCCTGTTTCACAAGGAACCGCAAACCCGAAGATACCAGGGTCAGCAGGGTTCCATGAATATCCAGATCCTCTATATCAAATCCTGGATAAAAAAAACGAATCTTCTCCAGCCAGGGCTCGGCCATCCCATCCATAAAAGCGGCCATCCACAGCTCAATGCGGCCGGGACCTCCTCCAGCAATCCAGCCCTGAATCAACTGAAAGGACAAAATCCCCTGGCTGATCACCGCTGTGGTCATCAGAAAGGCAGGCACCACCACCACCATCACAAGCAACAGGGTGCTGAGGGCCGCAGCCGCAGTCTTATGATCGGAGGTCAGGATCTCAAGACGCTTTTGAAACGGATGGCAGGCCATGGCCAAAAGCAGCCCCAACACAATGGGATGGCGGTAGGGCCAAGCCAGGGCCCCTGCTCCAAGAAGGCCCAAGGCCAGAAAAAATAAAAGTACCGCCCGCGCGCCAAGGCGATGCCCCCTTCTCTCTTCTCTCCTGAATCGCCTGTAGGATACCATACCCCTCCTTGGATGGGATTTCCGAAAAACATGGGCAGAAATGATGAGGTAAAAATTCTTAAAGGACAGGCTTTTGCATACTCGCCTGTCAGCCCTCCTCTCCCTTCAGCTCCTCCAGCAGACGCTGGGCCGTCTCCTGTACGGCCTCGCACTGCATGCGAAAAACCCCATAGATTTTACGGATGCGGCCATACTCTCCCATCAGAACCGCATCCTGCAGCAGATCCCCACTGCGTATGGCCTCATGGGCGGCAAGATAGCGCAGGGTCCCTGTGATTTTGTGCGCCATTTTTCCAAAATCCTGATAATTCTCATCCGCCAGAGCCCGATCCATGGCCGCAAGCTCTGCAGGATGGTTATCCACGCAATTGCGAAGCAGGATACGCTGAACCTTGGGATTATCCCCCACAATAAAAGAAAGGGCCTTGCGATCAATGGGCCCCAGAAGGGGAGCGCATTCACAGCTTTCACCGGATTGCCGAGGTTCGGCTCCGCCACCGGGCGTCACCCACTTTAAAAGGGTTTTCCGCAGGTTTTCCCTGCGCAGGGGTTTGGTGATATAGTCATCCATACCCGCCGCAAGGAACCGCTCCTTATCCCCTTTCAGGGCATGGGCCGTCAGGGCCACAATGGGAAGGGCCTTGCCGTAGCGTTCCCGGATTTTCGCCGTTGCCTCAAAACCGTCCATCTCCGGCATCTGGCCATCCATGAGCACAAGGTCCGGCAAGCCCTCTTTTTCCAGCCATTCCAGAGCCCGCTTACCATTTTCCACGGAACTCACGCTAAAGGCCAGGGAACGCAGGACGCCTTCCGCCACTTCACGATTCACCGCATGATCCTCCACAAGAAGCACCCGAAGCCCCTCTCCCATACTCTCCCCAGCCCCTCCATTCATATCCGTCCCATCCTCCAATGCATCCCTTTCCGCCACAACAGACCGGGCAGAGGCCAAAGTCATGGGAACCTTAAACCAGAATTGGGATCCCTCCCCCACCTTGGATCTTACGCCCATGGTACCTCCCATCTTCTCAATGATCTGCCGGGAAATAAAAAGCCCCAGACCCGAGCCTCCGAATTTTCGCGTCGTGGACGTATCTGCCTGGCAGAAGACTTCAAAAAGCTGGGATTGCGCCGCCTTTGCAATACCGATACCCGTATCAGAGACTTCACCATAGATCAGGACTTCCGAATGGGAAATCTCCCGCATGCCCAGGCGGATGCCGATGCATCCTTTCAGGGTGAATTTCAGGGCATTCCCCACAAGATTCAAAAGCACCTGGCGAAAACGGGAAGGGTCGCCCAGAAGATCCTCCGGAATCCGAGGATCCACATCAAGAAAAAGCTCCAGCTCCTTTTCCCGTATGGCAGGCCCAAGAATCCGCAGCACACCCTCCAGCACTGCTGCGGGTGAAAAGGCGATGGATTCCAGTTCCAGCTTTCCCGCCTCAATTTTGGATACATCCAGAATATCATCAATGAGAGAGAGAAGCGCCTCAGACCCTGCATGGATATTGCGGGCCCAGTGGGTCTGCTCCGGATTCAGGGGACTTTCCAGCAAAAGATCCACCATACCGGTTATGCCGTTCATGGGGGTCCGGATTTCATGGCTCATGTTGGCCAGAAAAACCGTTTTTGCTTTGTTGGCTCTTTCCGCTTCTTCCTTGGCTTCCCGCAAGGAAAGGGCAATGGCCTCCTTTTCCCGGATTTCCCTTGCCAGATCCCGGTTCAGGGCTTCAACCTTGTTTTTCTCCCGTTCCAGAAAAGAAATCAGCCCCTGATTTTCATAGCGCATATCAAAGGTTTCACGCAGGGTCGCACTGATGTGCCGCCCCATACTCAGCATCAGACAGAGGTAAACGATGGCCAAAGCACCGAAACTGGCATGGAGAGCCGTTTGCTCCATGAAAAACCGCAGGATCAGCGGCGTCAGGACCACCCAGACATAGGCCACCACCGCCTTCCGCGACGCGGCGTAAACGCCTGTGGTTCCTGCGGCCATGCCGCAGAGAATCAGGCAGACAAAGGCCTGTGCGGGCACATTGTCCACGGGGAAAAAAAGAATCCCCACGCTTCCCCAGAGAAGGGCGCTGACCATGAGTCCCCAAAAAAAACGCCTGCCCCAGACCTCCGCCCGCAATCCCCGCCCTGCGTCCCTTTCATAGGCCCAGGCGTTAAGGTGCCGGAAAATCACCACCAGCACATTCACGGCAAACCAGGCAAGCAGATAGCCTCGGGGAATCAGGTCCCACAGAATCCATAGGAGAAACAGGCCATTGATCACAGCGCCGAACATGATGCTCCGGCTTTGCCTGTAAATCAGATGCACCTGCTCCCGGTAAAGACCGGATTTGATCACTTCTCCTGACAAGCCTTCCATACCACCTTCGTCCTGGTTTCCGGTAACCTACTGTCACTGTGAAGGATTTTCTCCAGCCTTCCCCGACCCCACCCCTCCATCCTCCCGATCCCTCGGAAAATGCTCGCCTGAAATCCCCTGAACAAGCTCTGAGAGTTCGGGCTGACTCCGCACCAATGCGTCCAAAACCAGGGCCCGTTTTTCCGCCAGAGCTTCCACCTGCTTCAGGGTATTTCTCTGTTCCTCAATGAGAGGATTCAGCCGAAGGCCCACCCGTTCTTCCGTGCGTTTTAAAAGATTGTATAGCAGAATCAGGGACAGAATCTCACAAAAAAGCGCAAGCATGAATCCTATGACAAAACCACGATCATATCCGTAATAAACACAAGCCATTGCAAAGATTGCTGTGAGCAACACCATAAAAAGCCTCCCGACCCATCGCTTTTCCACGCCAGCATAAGGGCCAAATTCCAGAGAATCCAGGTTCCGGACCCAAAATGATGCATTGCGACAACAAAGAAAAATCTTTATATTACAGCCATGAATTGAAAACCAGATTTTTTTGTCCGGCTCACAGGGAAAGCAAAATCCCATATCCATCAGGCCAAGGCGCTTAAAAAAGACCCCCAAGGCTCCACCCCATGCTTTCATCCCCCCTGTACCCATGGACAAAAAATGCGGTTTTCCCAAGCCTTGCAGCCAAACCATCCATTTTCAGACCAGGGAGAGAGGCTATGAAGATCCAGAGTGTCTGCCACCTCACAGGCCTTGGAAAAACCACCCTGCGCTATTACGAACGCATGGGACTGATCAAAGACATTCCGCGGGACGCCGCAGGCCACAGGGATTATGCCCCCGACCAGCTGGACTGGATTGCCCTCATCAAAAGGCTGCGCGCCACAGGCATGCCCATGGATCAGCTCCAAAAACTGGCCAAACTACGGGAGGAGGGAGAAAAAAGCCGCAGGGAATACTGCCATATCCTTGAAAATCACAGAAACCACATTCAGCGCCTGCTCAGGGAAACCGAAACCCATCTCCGGGTCATGGAAGAAAAAATCCAGGCCTGTCTTAAAAAAAAAACTTCCCACAGACATGAATAATTCCCAAGCTCATCAAAAAAGCTTTTTTTTCCTGCTTTTGAGGCTATAATTACTTTTTTTACGGCCGAAAAAAAGGCCTTAAGATGAGACTCTGGGAGATCAGCATGAGTGTAATGAACTATCCCCGCGGAGCCTTTCCTTCCGCAGACATGGACGCCAAACGCGCCCAACAGATTGAAGAAACCGAACAGACCCTTTCTCCCGCCTACAGGCTTGCCTTTCTGGATCAGGATCTTCTGCTGCGAAGCAGCCTGAGGCCCATCCGCCTTCAGCTGGAAATGATGAAACCCGAAATCATTCTCACGGAAGAGGGCATTGAATCCACCATTGTGATCTTTGGCAGCGCCCGGCTTCCCGATCCGGACAGCGCCCTTTCCCAGATGGAGGAAGCCCGCCGCAGTCTTGCCCAGCTCCCTGAAGACACCCAGCGCATCCAGAAAATGAAACAAACCGAACGAGCCCTTGAGATGAGCCGCTACTATGATGAGGCCCGCAAACTCGCTCGTCTGATCTCAGACAACACGGGTCCCAACCGTCATGTGGTCATCACCGGCGGCGGAGGCGGCATCATGGAAGCGGCCAACCGCGGGGCCTTTGATGCTGGAGCCAAAAGCATAGGACTCAATATCGTGCTGCCCTTTGAGCAGGCGCCCAACGCCTATATCACCCCGGAGCTCTGCTTTCAGTTTCACTACTTTGCCATCCGCAAAATGCATTTCCTCATGCGTGCCAAAGCGCTCGTGGCCTTCCCTGGGGGCTTTGGCACCCTGGATGAGCTCTTTGAAGCCCTGACCCTCATCCAGACGGGCAAAATGGAAAAACTTCCCGTACTGCTTTTCGGTAAGGAGTTCTGGCATAACCTCATCAACTTTGACTACCTCGTGGAACAGGGAACCATATCTGCCTCGGATCTTTCCCTTTTTCAGTATGTCAGCACCGCAGAGGAAGCCTGGGAGATCATCCGCGCCTCCAACGGTCTTTAAGCTTTTTCAAGTATTTCCAAACGCCGGAGCCTCCTGTCCGCTTTTTTCTTTCCTTTGAGGGCTCCATACAAAAACCCCTCCTGAAACCTTAGGGTACGGTTCCAGGAGGGGTTTTTCATGCCTGTTTCCATCTAAAAAAATTTATTCGTCGTCTTCCGCAGTTTTGGGAAGATTGACTTCCTGAAGTTCCGGCCCGAGATAGGTTCTCTCATTGGGGGCCAGAATGCCCAGGGAAAGACAGATGATGGTCCAGATGTGCACCACATGGTAATGGGCGCCATACACCTCACCCAGTTCATGGATCTGGGCATGGCAGTTGTGGCAACCGGCCACCACATAGGTCGCGCCTGTGGCCTGAATCTGGGCATCCTTGATTTTACCGTACTGCAGGCGTTCTTCCTTGTATCCGCTCTGGAGATAGCCCCCACCCCCGCCGCAGCAGAAGTTGTTGGACTTGTTGGGATACATGTCAACGAAATTTTCCTTGCCCACACAGGATTCAATGACAAAACGGAGGTTATCCGCAGCCCTGTCCCCAAAGGCCTTGCGCACAATATTGCAGGGATCCTGCACCGTGAACTTGATCCCAAGCTCCTTGTTCCAATCGGAGTTGACGGGAAGCTTACCTTCACGGATCCAGTCTGCGTAGTAGTTGTAGATGTTTTCGATTTTCTCAACCTTGGTGTCCACATTGAACTTTTTCTGTCCTGCCAGGACAGAGAAGGTAACGTGCCCTCACTCCGTATTGAGAAAGACCTTGCATCCCAACTCATCCGCCTTGCCCAGCGTCCCCCTTGTATGTTTTTCCCAGGAGGGGTTGTCGGCAAGGAAGAGGCAGTAGTTCTCACCGGCCCAGCCTGTGGAACCATAGGTCCAGTCTGCCCCAACAAGGTTAAGGATTTTCCACAGGGGCACCATTTCTTCGGGCTCGGTCATGGGCTCGCGGGAGTTCTGGTTGAGGAAAAAATAGGCGCCCTGCTTGTCGATGGGGGCCTGCAGATCCCTTTCCTCCCATTCTGGCTGTTCTTCCCGCACCTCGTCCAGAATGTCCTGCACCACGAACTCAAAGTCTTCCTGGCTCGTCCCCATGGCGCTCAGGGTGGGATTTTTCATGGCCATGTCACAAGAACCCAGAATCCCCTTGGGACGCTGCTCCCTGGGGGTCAGGCCCCTGGCATTGAACACCAGCTGCGGGATATTGATCTTCATGGGGCAGGCATACATGCATCGCGTACACATGCTGCACATCCATACCCACTCGCTCTTCCTGATCTCCTCATCCATGCCCAGCGCGGCCATTCTCAGAAACTTCCGGGGATCCATATCCCGAAGCCCAGTGGCCGGGCAGCCGGAAGCACAGAGACCGCAAGTCAGGCAGGCATTGAGGTTCCCACCTTCCGGCAGAATCTCCTTCACCTTGTCGATGAAGAAGCTGCCCGACTTCTTCTCTATCTTGACTGCTTCTTCCGCCATTTGTGCATTTCCTCCGTATTGTTTTTCCTCAAAAACTTTCTTCCCCAGGATTTTCCCATATGATGAGGGAACGGCTTGACGGGCGGTCACAGCAACACCCCTGAGGAAGTCCGAATATTGGTGGGAAGGCCTGTCCACTGGATCCCAGGGGGCATGCCACCTATATTTAGACGATTGCCATTTCTTCTCCCCTATTCCAGGGCCTGTGTCAATACCAAATCAGGAAACCATTCATAAAACAAATGTCTTAAATTGACAAGGCCCGGGCCTCCTCCCCCCCAATGCCCGCACCAGAAAGGGGATTTTTTTCTCAAGCTTAGCCAAAATCCAAAAGAGACAGAAATAAAATCAGAATAAAAAGATAAAAACAGAACATCTGTCAGATTGACACCCAAAAAACCATACGATAAAAGGCATAGAGAAAGAGAAAGCCCGCCTTTTCCGAAATCCACCCTACCCCTGCACCAAGGAGCGTCCCCATGATCCGGATGAACAGCCACTACAAGAAACTCAAAGCATCCTACCTCTTTTCCGACATTGCCAAGCGCGTCAGCGCCTTTCAGGAAGCACACCCCGAGATGCCCGTCATCCGCCTTGGCATCGGCGATGTCACCCGCGCCCTGCCCGAAGCCTGCATCCAAGCCCTGCACAAAGCCGTGGAAGAAATGGCCTCCGAGGCCACCTTCAGGGGCTACGGTCCGGAACAGGGATATGCTTTTCTCCGGGAAGCCATCGCCAGAAATGACTTCCAGTCCAGAGGCTGCGCCATTGAGGCGGATGAAGTCTTTGTGAGCGACGGAGCCAAATGCGACACGGGCAACTTCCAGGAACTCTTTTCAACGGACATCGCCATTGCCCTGCCCGACCCCGTATACCCCGCCTATCTCGACACCAACGTCATGGCCGGACGTACCGGCGTTTTCAGCGATGGCCGTTACAGCGGCCTCATTTATCTTGATGGGACAAAGGACAACGGTTTTGTACCGCCGGTACCGGATCAACCCGTGGATCTCATCTATCTCTGCTATCCCAACAATCCCACCGGCGCCACCGCCACCAGGGCCCAGCTCCAGGAATGGGTGGATTTTGCCCGTGCGCAAAAGGCCCTCATCCTCTTTGACGCCGCCTATGAGGCCTTCATCACCGACCCCGCCATCCCCCACTCCATCTATGAAATCCCCGGTGCGCGGGAAGTGGCTGTGGAGTTCCGCAGCTTCTCCAAAACCGCAGGCTTTACCGGCACCCGCTGCGCCTTTACCGTGGTTCCCAAAGACTGCAAGGTATACGATGAGGACGGTGCCGCCCATTCCCTCCATGCCCTCTGGAACCGCCGCCACTGCACCAAGTTCAATGGCGTGGCCTACCCCATTCAGAAGGCGGCGGAAGCGGTGTACAGCCCCGAAGGCAAGGCCCAGGTTCAGGCCATCATCCAGGGATACCTTGAAAATGCCTCTGTCATCCGCAACGCCATGGCAGCCTTAGGTTTTGACTGTGTGGGCGGCGACAACTCACCTTATATATGGGTGGATGGCCGCTCGGACTCCTGGGAATTTTTTGACCGCCTGCTGAAGAATGCCGGTGTGGTCTGCACGCCGGGCGCAGGTTTTGGCCGCTGTGGTGAAGGCTACATCCGCATTTCAGCCTTCAACTCAAGAGAAAATGTGGATAAAGCCATGGCGCGCATCCAGAAGGCCCTGGCCTGATTCCAAGCCCTTCCCCCCGCGTCCGCCGGATTCCGTTTCTTCTTATTCCTGCGGGCGCGGGTCTTTTGAATCTCCCCTCTCCGGTCATTTACGGTCCCCCATGTCTTTTCCCTTGCCTTTTTTATTTTGCGCCCTATCATTTCATTTTTTGAAATAACAGGGAGGACCCATGAAAAAAGAGGCCGTGGACATTCATATCACCGAACTGGAAGAAATCCTGGACCGTTACCTTGACGCCGCGGGCCAGCTCAACTATGCCATCAAAATCGTAGGCCATCCGGGAATCGGAAAAAGTTCTGTGGTCCGTCAGGCGGCGGAACGCAAAAATTTCCTTTTCATTGATACCCGCCTGGCTTTCAAGGAAAACATTGATCTTGGCGGTTACCCGGTTCCCGACCATGAAAACCAGCGCATGATCTATTTCAGGCCCCGCTTCATCCCACCGGAAAGGGTTCCTGAGAACCACGCAGGCATCCTCTGGTTTCTCGATGAGGCCAACCGCGCCCATCCCACGGTCATCCAGACCCTCTTTCAGATCATCACCGAAGGCCGCTGCGGCGAGCATCTGCTTGCGGAAAAAACGGCCATTGTCCTTGCCGGAAACCTCGGTGAAGAAGACAGCACCACCATCACCGACTTTGATGACGCCGCCCTTGACGGACGTCTTGCCCTTTTCCACCTGAAACCGAGAGCCATGGACTGGCTGCGCTGGGCAGCCAGCCAGAAGGTACACCCCAGCGTACTCCGCTACATTGTCCTGTTTCCGGAAAAACTCTGGGACGCCCACCGCATCCATCCCAATCCCAGGGGCTGGCACCAGGTTTCCCAGGCTCTCGGCCTTGCCTACGGCCTCAAAACCGAAGAAGCCCTCATCACCTACCTTAAGGAGAACCCCAGGGCCAGTCTTGAAAAACTCATCATCTCCCTTGTGGGTGACCTGGCGGCCTTTGATTTCATCCGCGAGCTTACCCATCCAAGGCAGATCAGCACCCAGGACATTCTTTCAGGAAACCCGGAAAAACTCGCCGCAGCCGAACAGGAGACCCTTCCCACGGAGGATCTGCTCTGGGCCATGACCGGAGCCATCTCCCAGCTCCGGGATCAGCTTCTTGTCCGGGATGGTCTTCTTGATGAGCCCGGCATGGATCAGCTGGCCCATGTGCTCTCCTTTATCATCACCTGCCGCAGCGACAGCCGCCTTGCCTTTTTCCACCTTCTGCTCCGGGAATGCGGCCTGCTCACCCGCATTCCCCAGGCTCTGAAACGCATGGAAAGCCCGGAGGCCGCCCAAAAGGTCCGCCTTTCCATGGAGGCCCTTCTGTCATGAAATCCAAGCAGCACCCCGCCTGGGAAGCCGTACTGGAAGATCTCTGGCGTCAGAGCCGCTTTACTTCCTATTTCTACCAGAGCGTGCAGTTCACCGAAACCAGCACCGTGCCCACCCTGGCCCTGAGCATGGGGGGCATGCGCCCCGTCCTCCTCTACCATCCGGACTTTGTGGACTCCCAGGACAAAGAAAGTCTGAAGGCCCTGCTCGTCCATGAACTGCTCCACCTTGTCCATGGTCACGATCACAGACACCTGAAAGACCATGAACCCTACCTTCAGAACCTCGCCCAGGACATGGTCATCAACTCCTTTCTCCGCCGCCGTTCCGCCCATTTTTTCTCCTGCGCCCATGGGACTGCAACGGATCTCAGGCTGCCTGCGGATCTGCCGGGAATCCCGGATGCCTTTTTTGAGGAAACCGGCGAATCCGACCCTTCCTGGGAAAGGGTGTATCAGTGGTTCGGCAGAAGGGGACCGGAAGCCCTGCGGGTTTTCAGTGATGCGGTGCGGGACATGTTCCGGGATCTTAAAAAACCGCCCCAGAAAAAAGCCCCCCACACCGGCCCCTGCCATGTGACGGACTCAAGCGAGCCGGATGCCGAAAATCCCGATCTCATCCCCGAAGGCCTCTGCCTGGTGGACAAGAAAGGCAAGGCCCTGCCCACGGGAACCCACCTGTTTCTCGGCACCCTGGAAAAACGCCAGCTCCAGAGCCAGATCCGCAGAATCATGGATCTGGCCAAGGACGATCCCCTCACTGCCACAGACCGGGTTTTTGAAGCCTTAAGCCGCATGATGGAGAGCATCGAAAAACTGGGGCCTCTGCCCTGGGAGCGCAGGCTGCGCAGCCTTCTGGATCGCAACACCCATTCCAATGAATGGCTTTATACCAAAAGCCGCTTCAACCGCCGCTACCTCCCCCATGGCATTTACACAAGCGGCCGCATATTCCGGGAAAAGGAGCTGCTCACCGTCTGCGTGGATGTGTCCTCCTCCATGACCACAACCCCCGGTGAAATGGCAAGGGCCTTTGCCGTGGTTGAAAGCCTCCTTGACCGCTTCCGGGTCAACCTCCTCTGCGTGGATGAAAAGGTTTTTATCCCCCGTATCCGCAGGGAAAAAATGGAAAGGGAAGAACAATGGGCAAGGCCCTACTTCTACAAGAAGGGCGACTGGAAACACCTGGAAACGGGCAATTCCGGCACCACCTTCTTTGCTCCCCTGTTCAACGCCTATATGCGAAACCACAAAGAGCTGCTCCTTGTCTTAACCGACGGGCACATCCATGACATGGGAAAGCTGAACCCCTATCCCGCCACCCTCTGGCTCATTTCCTCAGGACGCAGGGAGGCCTTTCATGCGCCCTTCGGAAAAGCCCTCATCCTGCCAGCCATGGGAAAAAACCATGAATGAAAATCCCCTTCACAAGGCTGTGCTGGAAGGCCGTCTTTCGTCCCGGGAAGGCCTTTCCCGTCTGGCCCGTTTTCCAGATGCCCAAAGCCTTTTCCTGGCGGGAAGGGACTGGCCTGGCCTTGACCATGAAAAAGCCCTTGCCCTGCTCATTGCCACAAAGGATGCTTTTTTCCTCTATCAGGCAGGCCTTCACTGGCCCCGCATTCACCTTCAGAAAGCCGAAGACGCCCTTCTTTCCCTGAAAGACGCCGAGGCCATCTACAGGGCGGGCAGAGCCTGGCGGCACTTTCATGCAAAGGCCGGGATCAAGACCCTCCTTGCCCTGAAGGCAGGCCGTTACATTTATTATGCGGGCAATGACTGGAAAGGATTTGACTTTAAAGAAGGACAAAAGGCCTTGGGCCTTCTTGGGGATGGGGAGTTTCTCTTTTATGCGGGATGCCACTGGCAGACCTTTGATTTTCTGAAAGGAGGAAAGGCCCTTCTCGCCACGGAAAATCTGCCCTTCATTTTTTCAGCCGGAAAACGCTGGCCGGAATTTGACTACGCCGCAGCCTGGGCGATTTTTGAAAAGAAAATCCGTAAAGCGGCCCTCTGGCGGGCAAGGGCCCTTGAAGACCCTGTCTGGAAAAAAGCCCTGCTGCGCCAGTTCCATGGCCTGTGCGGGCTGGAAGAAGGGGAAAAAACCCTGCACAAGGCAAAAGAGCGCGGTCCCGGACGCTGGGAGATCCATTTCGGACCTCCCGGAAAAAAACCGGAAGCCATGACTTAAGAATGGACTAGCCCTTTGTCTCCCTCACACCGTTCACGGTGAGCTTGTCGAACCATGACGAAAAAGCAAAAGGGATCACCTTTGTCTTTGTTCGACTCACCCTTCGACAGGCTCAGGGTGAACGGCTGAAGGATGGATTCGCCCTTTGTCTCCCTCCCACCGTTCACGGTGAGCTTGTCGAACCGTCACACCGTTCGCGGTGAGCCTGTCGAACCGTGACGAAAAAGCAAAAGAGATGACCCTTGTCTTTTTCGGCTCACCCTTCGACAGTCTCAGGGTGAACGGACTATTGACAATTTTAATCTCCCTTAAGCCATGGCTTCCGGGTAAACGCCGCATCAGGGGCTCTGATCCTTAAAGCCTTCCCGGATCACCCGGTAAGCCCCGGTCCCGGTATCGAGGTCGTAGATATTGAAGTTGGTGCGAATGTCAAAACCCGGATAATGCACAGCCAGATTGAGGGAAGCGGACCCCTCAGCCCCGCTCCGGATTCTGTGAAAAACATTCACAGGCCAGACCAGCATGCCACCGCCCTCATGGATCACTTTGCCGTTTTTCACTATCCTGTCCGGGGTGACCACAAAGGTTTCCATTCTCCCATGGGCGACGGAATAAATATCCACCGTCCTTTCCCCGAAAAACACCATGAGGTTGTCCGCCTGATGGGGGTGCATGTACCAGGGTCTTTCCACATCCCCCACAGGTCCCGGCGACACGGCCCCTCCCTTGTGGATCACCCTGTCCATGGAGTGGACATCGGGCATGGCCTCATGGGGCAGGATGTCAAAAACGACACCCGGTGTTTTTCTGAAGGGCTTCAAAGCAATAATCTGGTACAGACCTTCCACTTCCTCAATGACATGACCCATGCGCTGCTCCTTCCTTTTGGGTTTCCGGCCTCCCGCCACATCCGGAAAGTCCGGTGGGATCATCCTGCATACAGGCTCTTCGTACAGCCTCTCCTCTCGAAAACCGTGAGAGTTCCAATATAGGTCCCACAGAAGCCAGGGGCAATGTCCCTTCTTGACTTTTCAGAGGCTTTATAGAAATACAGGAAAACAGCGTTCTGACCCAGGGCTTTCCCGATCCGGAAAAATTCCCGCAGCCCCCCATCTTTCCCATCCCCGGAGCCTCCATGAAACATGCTTTTTTTTCCGTCATTTCTCTGGATGAAGCCCTTGCTCTCCTTTCCGGATTTTCCCTCCTTGAAACGGAAAAATGCCCTGTATCCCAGGCCCTGCACCGCATTCTGGCGGAAGAAGCCATTGCCCGTGAGGCGGTTCCGGATTTTAATCGGTCCACGCGGGACGGCTTTGCCGTGCGGGCCAGGGATACCTTCGGTGCTTCGGAAAACGCATCCCCCCTCTTTTCCATTGTGGGCCGGGTTCCCATGGGAAAAGTGCCGGACTTCACCCTCGGCCCCGGTCAGACGGCGACCATTGCAACGGGCGCCATGCTGCCCCAGGGGGCTGACAGCGTGGTCATGGTGGAAGACACCACCCCCATTGATGCAGGCCTTGTGGAAATCCACAGATCCGTGGCTCCGGGCAGCCATGTGATCCAAAAAGGCGATGACGCCCGCCAGGGGCAGGTGCTCCTTTCTCCCGGAAGACGGCTTAAGCCCCAGGATCTCGGCTTTCTTTCCGGAGCCGGTGTCACGGCAGTACAGGTCCGCAGGCAGCCCCGCATTGCCATCCTTTCCACAGGCGATGAAATCCGCCCTCCGGAAAGCCCTCTCCAGCCCGGAGAAATCCGGGATATCAACACCCGGACCCTGGCCGCCATGGTCGCCGAACAAGGAGGCATTCCCCTGGAAAAGGACATTGTTCCGGACAAGGAGGAGGCTCTCCATCATGCCCTCACCCAGGCCCTTCTGGAAAGTGATCTCATTCTGGTTTCCGGAGGCTCTTCCGTGGGCACCCGTGACTATGCCCCGCGGGTCATCGCAAAACTGCCCGAAGCCGCCATTCTCGCCCATGGCCTCGCCATCCGGCCGGGAAAACCCACCCTCATCGCAAGGGTGGGGGAAAAAGCCCTCATCGGCCTTCCCGGACATGCGGCCTCCGCAGCCCTTATCTTTCATGTGCTGGTCCGACCGCTCATCCGCCACATCACAGGTGAAACCGCCCCCCGTTCCGAAGAGCGCCCCTTCATGGCCCGCCTTTCCCGCAATCTTTCCTCCGTACAGGGCCGGGCGGACTATATCCGTGTGCGCATTCTGGATGAAAAGGAAGGGCCTGTGGCAGAACCCCTCCTCGGAGAGGCCGGCCTCATCCGCACCCTGGTGGAGGCCCAGGGTCTGATCTGCATCCCTCGGGATACGGAAGGGCTCCTTAAGGATAGCCCCGTCACAGTCCACCCCCTCTAAGCCTGAAAGGAAACCCCATGTCCCAGCGCAATGTCTACCTCTCCATGATTCCCTTAAAACAGGCCAAAACAGAAACCCTGAGAGCCTTTGGCCGCACCATGGAAAAAACCGAGACGATTCCTGCGGCCCTGGCCCTGGGCCGGGTGCTGGCGGAGCCGGTCTTCGCCGCCGTTTCTTCCCCTCCCTTTCATGTGGCGGCCATGGACGGATACGCCATTTCCGCCCAGGACACCTTCCATGCCTCGGAAAGCCATCCCGTTTTCCTTGAAGAAGGCCGAACCGCCTTTGCCGTGAATACGGGCCAGGTACTGCCCGAAGGCCGGGATGCCGTGGTCATGATTGAAAAAGTCAGCCCGGAAGCCAGAGGGCTGCGCCTGGAAAGTCCGGTCTTTCCCTGGCAGCATGTACGAAAAATCGGGGAAGACATTGTGGCAACGGAAATGCTTTTTCCAGCCACCCACGAAATCACAGCCTACTGCATCGGAGCCCTGCTTTCCGGCGGCGTGCGGGAGGTACGGGTACTGACAAAGCCCGGCGTGCTCATTCTGCCCACGGGCGCCGAACTGGTACCTACGGACCGGGACCCCGCCCTCCTGAAACCCGGTGAGGTCATCGAATCCAACAGCCATGTACTGGGCAACCTTGCCCAAACCTGCGGTGGCCGCTGGCTTGTTCATCCGCCCATTCCCGACGATCCCCGCCTCCTTGCAGACACCCTGGAAAAGGCCGCCCTGCAAGGGGATGTGGACCTCATTCTCACGGTGGGAGGCTCTTCTGCCGGCTCCCATGACTTCACCCGCATGGCCCTGGAAAAGACAGGCCGGGTGCTTTTCCACGGCGTCACCATGATGCCGGGTAAACCCGTGGTGCTGGGAATTGTCCATGGCAAACCCGTTTTCGGCATTCCCGGTTACCCCGTATCCGCCATTCTGGTCTTTGAGGAGCTGGTCCGGCCCCTCATCCGCAGCCTTCTGGGCCGCCCCGATTCCCTCCGCAGCCTCTGCTCTGCCATCCTCTCCAGGGCCCTTCCCTCAAAGCTCGGCCTTGAAGAGTTTGTCAGGGTGCGCCTTGCAGAGGTTTCAGGGCGTATCATTGCTGCCCCCCTGGCAAGGGGGGCGGGATGCATCACCTCCATCACCGAAGCCGACGCCATTGCCCGCATTCCCGCCCATACGGAAGGACTGGCCGCCGGGGAAAGCATCGAGGTCGAGCTTCTCCGTCCCATGGAGGAAATCCGCAACACCCTGCTTGTGGTGGGCAGCCACGACAATGCCCTGGATCTTCTGGCCAACAGCCTGAAACCCTTCGGCATCCGGCTTTCTTCCGCCCACGTGGGCAGCATGGGCGGCCTTCTCGCCATCCGCAGCCAGAGCTGCCACATGGCAGGCTCCCACCTCCTTGACCCCCAAGACGGCACCTACAATGAGAATGCCATCGCCCGGGTGCTGCCGGATATTCCCGTCTGCCGCCTGCATCTGGCAGTACGCATTCAGGGCTTTATCGTGAAAGCCGCAAACCCCAAAAACATCCGGAGCGCAAGGGATCTCATCCGGCCGGATGTCCGCTTCATCAACCGCCAACCCGGTTCCGGCACCCGTATTCTCCTCGACTACGAGCTCCAGAAAGAAGGGCTTTCCGCAAGCGCCATCCAGGGCTATGACAACGAAGAAAGCACCCACATGGCCGTGGCCGCTGCCGTTCTGGGCGGAGCTGCGGATGCAGGACTTGGCATTGCGGCTGCGGCCAAAGCCCTGGGCCTTGATTTTATCCCCCTCACTCCGGAAACCTATGAACTGATCTTTCCCGCAGCACTTGAAAACACACCGCAGATTGAGGCCGTCATCCGCATCCTGAACACAGAAGCCTTCAAAAAGGCCCTGGAAGCCCTGGGCGGCTATGATACAAAGGAGACGGGCCGCCTCATCCGTCCCTGAAAAACCCGGCCTTTCAACCCAGAAGGCGAATTTTGAAAAACTAAAAAATATTTTCCACATCAGGACTTGATTTTACCGCTCAAAAAACGCAAAAAAAAAGAACAGCACCTTGTGTGATCATGCAAAAAAAAACAGACCTTAACCAAAGGAGAAGGCATGAACCCCGGTATTTTCAGGGAATATGATATTCGCGGCATTGCAGAAAAAGATTTTGACATAGAGGATGTAACCCGCATCGGAAAAGCCATGGGCACCCACATGGTCCGAAACGGCTGCAAAACCATCGCCGTCGGCCGGGATTGCCGCAGCACATCCGAAGCCTATCAGGCCGCCCTGATCCAGGGTCTCACCGCCACAGGCATGGACGTCATCGAAATTGGCGTCTGCCCCACCCCGGTCCTGTACTTTGCAACCCATCACCTGAAAACCGATGCGGGCATCATTGTCACCGCCAGCCACAATCCGCCGGAATACAACGGCTTCAAAGCCACCATGGCGGGTGCTTCCCTCTTTGGTGAAGCCCTCCAGACCATCCGGAAGATTGCCGCATCCGAAGATTTTGTCCCTGGAAGCCAGACGGGGGCAGTATCCAGCGCAGACCCCCTGCCCGCCTACATGGATTTTATCATGAAGGATATCTCCCTGAAAAAACCCATGAAAGTGGTGGTGGATGCGGGCAATGGCACCGGCGGCGTGGTGGCCCTTCCCCTGCTCCGGGCACTGGGATGCGAAGTCACGCCCCTTTTCTGCGACATGGACGGCTCCTTTCCCAACCACGAGGCCGACCCCACCATCGCAGCCAATCTTCAGGACCTCATCCGTACGGTGAAGGAAACGGGGGCGGATGTGGGAATCGGATACGACGGAGACGCAGACCGCATCGGTGTGGTCGGCCCCGACGGCCGCATCTTTCACGGCGATCAGCTGATGATCCTCTTTTCAAGGGATATTCTCAAAACCCGTCCCGGTGCCACCTTCATCTCTGAGGTCAAGTGCTCCCAGACCCTCTATGAAGACATCGCCCGAAACGGCGGCAACCCCATCATGTGGCGCACGGGCCACTCCCTCATCAAGCAGAAAATGAAGGAAACGGGTGCGGTTCTGGCCGGAGAGATGAGCGGGCACATGTTCTTCGCAGACCGCTATTTTGGCTACGACGATGCGATCTACGCCACCTGCCGCCTTCTGGAAATCCTTTCCTCCACGGAAAAAACCCTCAATGATCTGCTTGCCGATGTACCGGAAACCTTCAATACTCCGGAAATCCGCGTGGATTGTGAGGACGACAAGAAATTTGACCTCGTCAGGGCCGTAACAGCACACTACAAGAAAACCCACAATGTCATTGACATCGACGGCGCACGGGTGCTCTTCGAAGAAGGCTGGGGCCTGGTGCGGGCCTCCAACACCCAGCCCGCTCTGGTGCTGCGTTTTGAGGGCAAAAGTACTGAAGCCAGGGATGCCATCCGCAGGGAAATGGAAGAAAAGGTCCGGACTTTTTCCGCCAATCCCTAAAAAAAAGAGGCAGGCCATTCCGCAGAGCAACAGGCCGTGTAAACGGGTGGATGGCCTGCCCTTTCCATTCTTTTTTCATAAAAACAGAAAAAAAACAGCTCACGCCTTGCATTTCTGATGCATTGCATGATACAAAATTTTCCATGCGTAAAGCCACACCCACAGGCATGGTATGCTGGCCATGCGGCCCTTGATGCGGGCTGTCTTCTTTTTTCTATCCGCCGCATATCCCCTCTGGCATGGCAGATGCCCGGGAATACGAAAGCCCCTCTCCAATGAAAACAAGGCCTCCATGGCTCCACCCTCTTTTCTGTTGTGCTGCCTCCCGCAGACCATGGGCCTCCTTTCCATGCGGCATTTTCAGACAAACGGAACGTCCTCCGGGGCGAACCGCATAAAAGAGCGACGGAAAATACCGCCGCATCCGTATTTTCTGCCACAACCGTGTTTAAAGGAGGAAACGTTTTGGAAAAGTCCCAAGGTACCGTCAAGTGGTTCAGCGACAAAAAAGGGTATGGATTCATCGAAAAGGACAGCGGAGGGGATATCTTTGTGCATCACTCTTCCATCATCATGCAAGGATTCCGCACCCTGGCCGAAGGGGAGCGCGTTGGTTTTGAAATCGAGCAGAACGACCGCGGGGCAGCGGCCAAAAATGTTGCACGCATTTAAAGGCCGCGCACCGGTAAGGTTTCCTTCAGCAATCCGCTGCGCTTTTCAGGCGGCAATATGATCCATCGGTCAAACCGGGGAAAGGCCTCCCAAAGGGGGGCTTTTCCCCATTTCTTTCAAGTTCCGGAAAAGGGTCCTGCGCCTTTCCCTGCTTTTTTCTGTCTCCTCCTCCTTCCCCGCCTTGTCAATCCGGCCCTGCGCTGCTAAAAGATCCCAAGATCAGGTCATGAGAATCCAAGACCTGCACCCGACATCCCCCCATGCGGACCACGCCCTGCTAGCGAACCGATACTGCAATAAGGATCAGACATGCATCTTTCCCAGGCCCAAGAGGAGGCCGTCCGCCACATGGACAGCCCCGCCCTTGTCATTGCCGGCGCAGGCTCCGGCAAAACCCGCACCCTCACCGCCAAAATCGCCCATCTGCTCGAAAAGGGCTTTTCTCCGGACCGTATCCTTGCCATCACCTTCACCAACAAGGCCGCTGAAGAGATGAAAACCCGACTCGTACGCCAGACCGGCCTGGCGTCGGACGCCTTTCCCTGGGTGCGCACCTACCACTCCGCCTGCCTGCAGATTCTTAAAAAACACGCAGAACGGGCAGGCTATACCCCGCCGGTTCAGATTCTCGCCGGATACCAGCAGCAGAAAACGCTTCAGGAAATAGTGGTTCGCCTTAACATTGACAAAAAAGAAACCCCAAGGCTTCAGTACAAAATATCCATGGCCAAAAACCATGGGGATCCTGAAAGCTTTATCCAGGATCTGCCTGAAATTGAACGGGTGCAGACCCGGGAAGTCTTCCGCCAGTATGAAAAGGCCCTCATGGCCATGAATGCCGTGGACTTTGACAACATCCTCCTCAAGGTGCGGGACATGCTCCGGGACCATGCGGACATCCGGGAAGCCTACCGCTCCCTTTTCCGCTTCATTCTGGTGGACGAATACCAGGATTCCAACAACCTCCAGGAAGAACTGACCCGGCTGCTTCTGGGCCATGGCAACCTTTTCTGCGTGGGCGATGACTGGCAGGCCGTGTACGGCTTCCGCGGCAGCAACGTGAACCACTTTCTCCGTTTCCAGAAAACCTACCCCAATGCCCGCCTTTTCCGGCTGGAGGAAAACTATCGCAGCGCCGATGAAATCGTGCAGGCCGCAGGCGCTCTCATCCAGAACAACCCCCGGCGCATGGAAAAACACTGTTATTCCGAAAAATTCGGAGGCTCAGTGGAACTCTACTATTTCTACAATGAGAACGAAGAGGCCAAGTGGGTAGGCAGAAAGATCAGCACTCTCATTAAAAGCGGCGTTCCCATGGATCGCATTGCCGTCATCTACCGCACCAAGTTCTGCTCCCTTGCCTTTGAAAAGATCTTCAGAGCCATGAACATTCCCTACCGCATGCTGGGGTCCAAGGGGTTTTTTGAACGCATGGAAATCCTTGATCTCAACGCCTACCTCACCGCCGCGGTCTTCCCCAAAGACGATGCCAGCTTTGAGCGCATCCTCAACACACCCAAAAGGGGCATCGGCCCCGCCATGGTCAAAAAAATGCAGCAGGTACGGGGGCCTGGCGACAGCCTTCAGGATGCCGCCCGCCACCTTCTGGGCAAACGCCTGCTCAGTTCCAAAATCCACGACTCTCTGGAAAAACTCATCTGTGTTCTGGACGAGATCCAGAATATGGCTCCGGATGCCGCCATTCGGCAGGTGATGAAGGAAACCGGGTATCTCGATTACCTGGAACAGCTCTCCAAGGCAGACAAGGGCGATTTCACAGCCCGCCAGGAAAACATTGAAGAACTGATCTATACCGCAGGCCAGAAGGAAAACCTCATCGCCTATCTTGAGGAAGCCGCCCTGATTCGGGAGGACAGGGAAGAGGAGGAAGAAAAGGGCAGAGGCGTGAACCTCGCCACCGTACACGCCAGCAAGGGACTTGAATTTCACTCCGTTTTTGTGGTGGCCTGCGAGGAAGAGCTGTTTCCCCACTGGAAATCCATGCAGTCCGCAGCAGAGCTGGAAGAAGAAAGGCGGCTCATGTATGTGGCCATGACACGGGCAGAGCGCTGCCTCTTTCTCAGCGCATCGGAATTCCGAAGGGGAAGGCCTTCGGAAGCCAGCCGCTTCCTTGGCGAGATCCAGGCCGTTCTCCCGGCCTGAGAGGTCTTCAGCCTTCCCTCAAGCCCCCTTAAAAAAAATTCCCTGCACGGAGTTTTCCAGTGCAGGGAATCTTTCAGGGCCTTGCTCTTTTCCATGAAACAAGAAGAAAAAAAGGATTCAGGCATCAGACATTGTATTTTTTCCCATACTGCTCCACCACAAAATCAATGTCCTTGTCGCCCCTTCCGGAAAGATTCACAAGGATCGTTTTTCCCGCATCCAGAGTCGGGGCATGCTGGATGGCAAAGGCCATGGCATGGGCGCTTTCAAGGGCCGGAATGATGCCTTCGGTCCGGGAAAGGGTAAAAAAAGCTTCGATGGTTTCCCGGTCATCGGCGGTGACATAGCGCACCCGCCCCAGATCCTTCAGGAGGCTGTGCTGGGGCCCCACACCGGGGTAATCCAGACCAGACGCCACGGAATAAACGGGGAGCGGTTCTCCCGCCTCATCCTGCAGAAGGTAGGATTTGAAACCGTGGAGTACGCCGGGTTTCCCCAAGGTCAGGGTCGCCGCATGTTCGCCTCCGGAAAGCCCCCTGCCCGAAGGCTCCACTCCGTACATGGAAACCGACTCATCCCCCAGAAAGGCCGTGAAAAGACCCATGGCGTTGGAACCACCGCCCACACAGGCCACAAGATTGTCCGGCAGCTTTCCCGTCATCTCCTGAAACTGCTCTCTGGCTTCCACACCCACCACCTGCTGAAAATCCCGGACCATCATGGGGAAGGGGTGAGGGCCCACCACAGAACCGATGGCGTAAAGCTGGGTCACGGGATCTTCGAGATAGGCCTCAAAGGCGGCATCCACCGCATCTTTCAGGGTTTTCGTCCCCCGCGTCACGGGAATGAGGTTGGCGCCAAGAATCTTCATGCGCACCACATTGGGGTGCTCCTTGGCAATGTCCACCTCGCCCATGTAGATATCGCATTCCAGCCCCACAAGAACGGCGGCTGTGGCCAGGGCCACCCCATGCTGACCGGCTCCCGTCTCCGCGATGATCTTCTTCTTGCCCATTTTTTTGGCAAGGAGAGCCTCTCCCAGACAGTGATTGATTTTATGCGCTCCGGTATGGTTCAGGTCTTCCCGTTTCAGGTAGATCTGTGCGCCACCCAGTTTTCTGGAAAGGTTGCGGGCATGGAAGATGGGGCTGGGCCGTCCCACAAAGTGCTTATACAGATAGGCCAGCTCTTTATGGAATTCCGGGTCTTTTCGGATGTCCGCATAGGCGGCGGTGATATCATCCATGATCTTCTGCAGGGCTTCAGGAATGAAAGATCCCCCATAATCTCCAAAATAGCCCCTGTCGTCGGGAAGGGCGTAGCCCTTGAGTGTTGCGCTCATGTTTTTTTCTTCCTTTTAAAAACGCTGACCTTTTAAGGCCAGGCGGTCAAGAATTTTTGCACAAACGGCATTTTCGGCTTTCAGAATACGGGACCCCCGGGTAATTTTACACAGACTGATGCCATGGCGTTTGGCAATGCTGCGCTGGGATTCCCCTGCATGCAGTTCTTTGAGAAGCTGCCAGCGCAGGCAGATATCCGAAATCTCCTTGGCCGTGAGGAGTTCCCTTAAAAGGCCCTCCATCTCTCCAGGATCGTGGATATCGGTCATCACCCTCATCATCTCCCGCCAAGCCTCTTCCATGCCTTCTCCTTATAAGGCGGCCCTTGTTTCTGCGCAAAGAAACACCATTCTTCCGCACCTGTCAATGGGCTTTTGGAGACAAAAGAGCAAGTTTTCTGAAAAAATCAGGCCAGGGCCCGGCTCACCACTTCCCGGATATCCGGAGACAGCCCTTCTTTGGCGGCAATACGCTCTAAACTTTTTCCCATCAGGCTCCGCCAAGGCTCATCATAGATCTTCCAGGCATTGAAAAGGCTCACCATACGAGATCCCACCTGGGGGTTGAGGGTATCCAGCTCCAGAACCTTTTGTGCAAGAAAATCATATCCCGCCCCATCCCTGCGGTGAAAGGCAAAGGGATTGGCCGATGCAAAGGCTCCGATGAGGGATCTGACCTTGTTGGGATTTTTCATGGAAAAGGCCGGATGCCCCAAGAGCCCCTGCACCCTTTCCAGGGTATCGGGGCGTCTGGAAAGGGCCTGCACCTGAAACCATTTGTCCATAACCAAGGCATCCCCTCCAAAGTCCTTTTCAAAGGCCGCAAGCAGATTTTCCGCAGCCGGGTCTTCAAAGTGGACGGCAAGGCTTAACGCCGCCATACGATCTGTCATGCATGCGGCTTCCCCAGCCGCCCGCATGACCCAGTCCAGGCCTGTTTCCGGTAAACGGGCCAACCAGAAAAGGGAGAGATTTTTCATTTTTCTTCTGGCCACATCCTCCGCCAGAAAACGATAAGGCCCCTGGGTCTGGAACTGCTCCCAGGCGTTTTGCCAGAAATCTTTCAGATCCAGAGCAAGGGTATCCAGCATAAAGTCCCTCACCCGCCCCACCCTTTCAGGGTTCACGGGTACCTTTTCCGCAGCCAGCTGATGATGCCACTCCCCTTCCGTGGGCATACTGAGAATTTCCGCCGCAAGGGCCGGGTCGTCCGAGGCCCTTTCCAGGACCTTCTTAAATGCCCAAAAGAGATCCCGTGGAAGATGCAGGGGCTTTCCTGCGGCATCCTTTTCCATCAGCCCCATGAAGGTACGGTGAAGGAGGGTACGCCCCGCCTCCCAGCGGTTAAAAGGATCCGTATCCGAAGAAAGGAGAAGGGCCAGGTCTTCGCCGGAAAGATCCTGTTTCAGCCGCACAGGCGCGGAAAACTCCCGCAGAAGGGACGGCACCACAGGTTCAAAGGCCCCTTCAAAGACAAAATCCTGCCGGGATTTTTCAAGGGCAAGGCAAAAGGTCTCGGCCTCCACACCCTCCAGTCTCAGTTGGATAGGTTCTCCCTTTTTCGTCAAAAAAGCCGTCTTCACGGGTATGAGCATGGGCTTTTTCCCGGTCTGCCCCGGTGTGTCCGGAACCTCCTGCTCCAGGGTCAGCACAAGCCTGCCTTCTCCCGTATCCTGCCAAAGCCTTGCACGCACAAGGGGGGTTCCTGCCTGGGAATACCAGAGCCGGAAGGTGGAAAGATCCCTTCCCGATGCCGCTTCCATGGCCGCCACAAAATCCTCACAGGTCACGGCATGGCCGTCATGGCGGGCAAAGTACAGATCCATGCCCCTGCGAAAATTCTCTGCTCCGATGAGGGTGTGGATCATGCGGATCACTTCAGCCCCCTTGTCGTAAACCGTGGCCGTGTAAAAGTTATTCATCTCAAGGTAGGCCTCAGGCCGGATGGGATGGGCCATGGGTCCCGCATCCTCAGGAAACTGCCTTGCCCGTAGATTGCGCACATCCTGGATGCGCTTTACGGAGCGGGACTGCATGTCCGAAGTAAATTCCTGGTCCCGGAACACGGTCAGTCCTTCCTTCAGGGAAAGCTGGAACCAGTTTTTCACCGTAACCCGGTTACCCGTCCAGTTGTGGAAATACTCATGGGCGATGACGCTTTCTATGCCCTCAAAATCCATATCCGTGGCCGTTTCCGGACGGGCCAGCACATACTTGCTGTTAAAGATGTTCAAGCCCTTGTTTTCCATGGCCCCCATATTGAAATCATTGGTGACCACAACCATATACGTGGAAAGGTCATAGCAAAGCCCGAAAACCTTCTCATCCCAGACCATGGCCTTTTTAAGGGAGGCCATGGCGTGATCACATTTATCCGCATTTTCGTACTCCGTATAAATCTCAAGGGAAACATCCAAGCCCTCGGCTGTACGGAAAGTGTCTTTCAGGCAGAAGAGATCCCCGGCCACCAGAGCGAAGAGATAGGCGGGCTTGGGAAAGGGATCTTCCCAGACCACGGCATGACGGCCTTCAGCCAACGTCTCCCTTTTCACAGGGTTGCCATTGGCCAGGAGTACGGGATAAATCCCCTGATCCGCCTCCAGCCGCACCCGGAAAGGAGCCATCACATCGGGCCTGTCCGGGTAAAAGGTGATCTTGCGGAAACCTTCGGCCTCGCACTGGGTACAGAGCATGCGGCCTGCCCGGTACAGTCCCTCCAGGGCCGTGTTCGTATCCGGAAAAATCCGCACCCGCGTGACCAGATCAAAAAAGCCGTCCGGTACGGAAAAAATCGTCAGCCCCCGACTGTCCTGAAGAAACTCCCTGGGAGCCAGCAGGCGGTCGTTCATGCGGATTTCCAGAATTTCGAGGTCTTCTCCATCAAGGAAAAGGGGGCATCCGGCTTCGGCTTCCGGACTGCGACAAAGCCGGAGACGGGAACTTACCTCCGCGGAACTTTGCTCAATGCGGATCTCAAGCTCTGTTGCCTGGAGTTCAAACTCCCAGGGGCGGTAATCTTTCAGGTAATGCATGGATGCGGACTCTGCCATGAAATCTCCTTCTCTGCACAAGGTCTCTGTCCCTGCCCATGGAAAAGCACAGACAGCATTTTTCAGATCGAGAGATCATACGCCATTCTTCATACGGGCCCAAGAAAAAACCTGTCTGCACAAACGCAGAAAGCGGCTTTCGCCATGCTGGGCGAAAACCGCTTTTCAGTCTTTGTGGTTTTATCCTTTCCAACACCTTTTGGCAGATCAACCTTGCCTACAGGCTGTAATCCACCACACGCCGTTCTTCCAATACACTCTGCAAAAAGGCCACCACCTTCTGATGTTCCGGATGCTGCACATAACGGGTAAAGCCTTCCTCATCGTCAAAGGCTGTGATCAGTGACACATGGCTGCTGTGGGCCGTATGCAGCACATCCACCCCCACATCCAGAAGCCGTATTTCCTCAATCTTCTCGGGAAGGGCCTCCAGCATGCTTTTCAGTTCAGCCACGTTTTCCTCAAGACTGAGGCCTCTCGCGTTTTCCTTTAATCGAAACAGCACAATATGCTTGAACATGGGCTTCTCCTTTTTGGATATGGATAGGGGAGGGTCCGGCATTTTTAAGGATGCCAGCACCGGGTAGTCGTTGGGAAGGTGTTTTGGACATGAAGGGAAAACTTCCGGAACAAGCCAGAAGGGGAGGAGGCTTGGATATGGCTGAAGGGAAACTGCCAGGCAGGCTACCCGGTACGCTGGTTTCCGCCGCCGAAAATATCGGCGGGACCCTGAAGGGTTCTGCCTGGCTAAAATGCAATCCTTGTGCCACATGAAAAAACAGTGAAAAATGAGGGTACAACACCTCGGGATCCGGAAAAAGCCTTTGCCCCACCCCGCCTTTTTCCGGAAAAAAATCCGTCAGTCCGGAAAACCGGATGACAGGCCTCCCTCATTTTCTATCCATTTCCCCATCCTGGCGGTTTACTTCAAAGAGCGGCCGTACTTTTTCAAAAGCGCATAAAAATGGGATTTGGAAAGCCCTGAGATCAGCATCATATCCTGGGGACTCCCTTCGGTTCTTTCAATAAGAGTGTCCAGGTACAAGGCTTCCATGGTCGCTTTGAAATCCTTGAGGGTCGGCAGGTCGCCCTCCAGCATGGGGCCGGTGGCAGGCAGGGCCGCAGGCCGGACAAGCTCCCCGTTTAAGGGAGCAAGGCCATGGGGTTGGGGCAATCGGGCTTCCGGGTTGCCTCCTTCTGCCAGGGCGGCCCGCATCACCCGAATCCGCACTTCCCTGGGAAGATCCATGGCATAAAGGGTTTTGTTCTCACCGGATGCGATGAAGGCAACCTCCAGGACATTGAAAAGCTCCCGCACATTCCCAGGCCAGGGATAGGCGCAGAGTACTTCCAGAAAATCCGGAGCCAGCTCACGGGCCGCAGATCCATGCTGCATGGACAATTTCCGGATATGCCGCCGGGCCAGGGCTCTGATATCCTCCGCCCCCCTTTCCCGCAGGGCCGGAAGCTTAAGGGAAATGGTCCAGAGCCGGAAGAGAAGATCCTGACGGAAGGTTCCCTTCTCCACCATCTCCTGAAGATTGCGGTTTGTGGCCGCAATGAGGCGGAAATCTGAGGTCAGCTCCCGGGTCTCCCCCACGGGCCGGAAACGCTTTTCCTGCAAAACCCGCAAAAAGGACTTCTGGATAGAAAGGGGCATATCCCCCACCTCATCCAGAAAAAGGGTGCCACCATCCGCCAGCTTCACAAGGCCGATCCGATCACTGTCCGCACCAGTGAAAGCCCCTTTTCTGTGACCAAACAGCGTGGACTCCAAAAGGGTTTCCGTGATGGAGGCGCAATCCACCACCACAAATTCCCCCTTTGCCCGGGCGCTGTTTTCATGGATGGTTCTCGCAAAAAGCTCCTTCCCCGTTCCCGTCTCCCCTGTGATCAGCACCCGCGAGTCACTGCGCGCCGCCTGGGCCAGCAGGGTATAGCAGGCTTTCATGGCCGAACTTTCGCCCACCACAGCGGAAAGATCCAGGGGGTCCGGCTTCCGGGCCTGCTGCTTTTCCATCCTGTAACGCAAAGCCCTGTCCAGACTTAAGCGGGTCTGCTTCACGGAAAAGGGTTTGACAAGGTAATCCCACACGCCTGCGGCAATGGCCAGCTCCGCGCCATCGGGATCTCCAAGACCTGTGAGAATGATCACCTCAGGCCCTCCTTCTGAAGCCCGTATGCGGGGAATGGCGTCAAGGCCATTGCCATCGGGAAGGCGGACATCGAGAAAAACCACATCCACAGCCCTTTCTCCCAGAAAGGCCAGTCCTTCCCGCAGGGTATGCACCGCATGGAAGTCATATTCCATCCTCCGGATCAGACTGGCCATGGTGTCGCAGAAATCCACATCATCATCAATCACAAGAATACAGGCCATGGACAACATCCTTTCAGCCTGTGCTGGCATCCAGCACCTTACGGATCACGCGGTTCAGACTTTCCCGGTTGTACGGCTTGGATACCACAGCGCGCACATTCCCCCGGGGTTCAAAGGTTTCCGCCATGCCACCGCCTGTGACCAGCACCACCGGAAGATCCGGGCTCATGGTTTCCAGGCGGGAGGCCAGAGTCAGCCCATCAGCACCCGGCATATCATAGTCCGTCAGCACAAGGTGGAAACTTTTTTCCGCAGACTCAATGCGGAACAGGGCTTCATCCGCCGTCGCCGCCACCACCACCCGGTACCCGAGACGCCTCAGAATCCTTGGTACGGTCTCCCGCTGATCCGGATCATCCTCCACAAAAAGAAGGCGCTCATGCCCTTCTTCCATATGTTCCACACACACATCAGCAAAGGCCCCTTTTTCTCCCTCCAGGGGAAGATACACCTCAAAGGTGGTTCGCTCCGAAGGTTGGCTGGTCACCTGCACCGCCCCGCCATGGGCCTTTACGATACCATGCACCATGGAAAGCCCGAGGCCACTGCCCCCACCCTTTTTCCTTGTGGTGAAAAAAGGATCAAAAATCTTGTCAAGAACGCTGGGATCAATGCCAGGGCCGTTGTCCCCTACGCGGAGACAGGCATAGGTGCCTTCGGCAAGCCCAAGGCCCTGGGCCTCAGCCCCTTCCAGAAAAACCCGTTCCAGACCCACATCCAGCACACCGGCCTGTCCGCCCATGGCCTGCAGGGCATTGGTCCAGAGGTTCATCAGGACCTGATGCATCTGGGTGGGGTCCGCCATGCAGGTCAGATTTTCCGAACCTGAAAAATCCGTCTCCAGACGAATATGGCCCGGCACAGAGGCGCGCAGCAGCTCCACGCCCTCCTGCATTACAAAACCAAGATCCACGCACTGAAATTCTTCTTTGCCCGGACGGCTGAAAGCCAGAATCTTTTTGATCATGCCGCTGCCCCGCTCGCCTGCCCGCAAGACCCGCTCCAGATCCCTTCGTCCCGGACTTTCCTCGGGAAAATCCTCCATGGCCAGCTCCGCAGAATTGATGATGGAGGTCAGAATATTGTTGAAATCATGGGCAATGCCACCGGAAAGCCTGCCAAGGGCCTCCATTTTCTGACTCTGGAGCAGCTGGCGTTCCAGGGTCACCTTGCGGGTAATGTCTTCCGCACAGGTAAGAACGCCATTCACCTGTCCATCTGCGCCCAAAAGGGGAACCTTGTTGATTTCCAGCCACACACTCCGGCCCCGGCCATCCCGCAGTCGGCATTTGAACCTGTGTACAGGCTCCTGCTGCTGCACAGCCCTCTCTCCCCTCTCCGTAAGAAGGGCCGCATCCTCCTTATCCGGAAGAAGCTCAAAAAGGGTTTTTCCGATCACCCTGGGGCCGTTTTCAAGACCAAAAAAAGCCGCAGAACTGCGATTCATCCCCATGATACGCAGTTCCCGATCCTGCCAGAACACAAGCTGGGGGATATTGTCCAGCACCAGCCAGAGTCGCTGTCTTGATTCCATGAGGGCCATTTCCGCCTGTCTGCGCTTGGTGATGTCCTCACCAATCCCTTCCACATGCACCATGCGGCCATCCCCGTCATATACGGCCCTGGCATGGAGGGAGGCCCAGCGTTTTTTCCCATCTTTTGTATAAAAAGCAGCCTCAAACCCGGAAACCTCCCGTCCGGATAAAAGGATTTCCCAGAAAACTTTCCGGTTTTCCGGATCCACATAGTGGGACTCCAGAAGTCCCTGGGTCTGCCCCATGGCCTCGGCCTCATCGTCATAGCCTAAAATCTGGGCAAAGGCGCGGTTCATGTGGGTGAGGCGGCCCTCAGGGCTTGCGATGAAGATTCCCTTGGAAGCATTTTCAAAAATACTGCGGTAACGTTCTTCCGCCATACGCAGATTTTCCTGGGCGGTCTTCATGGCGTGAACATCGTTGATCACGCCCACAATGCCCAGAATTTCTCCCCTGGCATTGAGGTAGGTGGCCTTGGTGAATATCACGTGTCGATGCACCCCGGAAATATCATGGATACGGCTTTCATATACCCGCACCCCTGGCGTCTGAAAAAGCCCCTCATCCACCGCATCGGAAAGCCTGACCGGATGGCGTCCCTGAAGAACAGCGTCCCCTTTGTCCACAATGTTGCGGGCCTGAACCCCGAACCAGCTTTCAAAGCTATTGTTGCAGCCTAAAAAACGACCTCCCTTATCCTTGAAATAGATGGGAATGGGGATGGTGTTCATGAGAATCCGCAAAAAAGAAAGCTGGTCTTTGATTTTTTCTTCCACCACCCGCCTGCGGGCGATGTTCATCACCAGAAGCAAAAGCACAAAGGCGAGAACAACCATACTGCCCACCAGAATCCAGAACACTTCCCGGTTCAGCTGATAAAAGCGTTTGGGCTCATTGATGAAACGGCTGTCTTGCGGGATCTTTTTCATATCCAGCCCCCAGCGCTTCATGGCCGCGTAATCAAAGAGCAGGACAAAGGGATCGTCCGTGACCACGGCAATGGCGTCCGGATCCGTGCCCCCCAGAATATCCCCAACCATGGCTCCTGCCATCCTGCCATGGCGATACCCGCTGGTCAGCTCTCCGCCCACAGCACCCGAGCCCATGAGAAACTCCCAGAAGGTGAATACGGGTACACTGGCCTCGGCACAGATACGCTCCAGAACATCGGAGGCACTGTAAAAACTCCCCTCCAGATACTGATAATGGGGCACATAGAAAATAAAGGTATCCCTGGGCAGACGGCTGACCGCATGGAGGGTGGTTTCCATATCAAGATCTGACCAGTATTCAATCTCAAGCCGTCCTTCAAACTGAGGCGCCACCTGGCGGATCACAGACATGGTGGCCCCTCCTGTGAAGGACTCATCCCCCACCACCACCATGCGCCGGGTCAAAGGAAGAAGGCTTAAGGCAAGTTCCATGTTTTCCACAGCCCGGAAACTCTCCGCAACGCCTGTGATTTTCTTCATGCCCTCGATGCGGGAAGGCTTGTAATCATTGACCCCGCAGAACACCACGGGCACTCCGGGAAACAAGAGATCCCTGTAAGCAAGGATAAAGTCAAAGGCATAGTCATCGGACACCACCACGGCGTCCACGGCGAGATCCGCATATTTATAAAGGTAGAGATCCACAAGGCGGCTGCGCAATCCCGCCTCCGTATACCGCTTGGTATCCATGTATTCCACATGCAGATCCACCACAAAGGGCGTTTCTTTCAGGGCGTCCCGGAGTCCTTCCAGAAGACTGTCGGACCAGAGATAACCGTCTTCGTAGGAATTCAGGTGCACCACCCGCTTTTTTAAATCCTCTGCTGCCGCAGACGTAAAAAACAGCATGCAACAAAGAAACAATCCCACTTCCCTGGTCATCCAACGCCGGATCATAGGCAGCCTCTTCCACGCCCGGAAACATAGGTCCAGACTTTTTTTGTATTTTTTCCAAAAACCCTGTAGGATGCTTTCATCCTGATCACAGAATTCTTATCACCCATGGCCTGGATCTTCCCACAGACCATAGCAGATTCCGCAAGATCCGCCCATGGAGAATCCATACCATTTACGGATATTCTGATTTTCCGGACTTTTCCCAGGACTTTTTCCGGCATCCCATACCCAACCCCCACACTGTTTGGTAATATCAAACAAAAACCCGTCTCACGGAATCCCATTCCTCTTTTTCAGACCCAAGCCCCCTGCCCTTTTTCCAGCAGACCATGGGCCAAAAATCAAAACAGACTGAAATCAAAAGATTTTACACCATTGGCATAAATATCGCTAAAGCCTCCACCGGATACCACTCCGGGCGAGACATCGCCCGCAACCAAAACGATGTTCCGGCGTTCAGGACTCCCCCCCCTTCCCCGTCCCGGACGCCCCCGGAGTGCATCCTTTACCCTTTTGCTGTCAGGGTTTACCCGAAACGCCCTGAATTTTTCTTTCCATCAAGGAGGCCTGTGATGTCCATCGGAATGCTCGCTCTGCTCGCTTTTATCCCCATCGCCATCGTACTGGTGCTCATGGTTGGCATGCGCTGGCCCGCCACCAAAGCCATGCCCCTGGCCTGGCTTGTCTGCGCCATTCTTGCCATGACCGTCTGGAACATGGATTTCGGTTTTGTCTCCGCCGCAACCCTCCTGGGTTTTGGCAGCGCCATCAACGTACTCATCATCGTTTTCGGTGCCATCATCATCCTGTACACCATGCAGGTCAGCGGGGCCATGGAGACCATCAGCTACGGCTTCATGGGCATCTCCCGGGACCGCCGCATCCAGACCATCATCATCGCCTTCATGTTCGGGGCCTTCATTGAAGGTTCGGCAGGTTTCGGCACCCCGGCCGCCATTGCAGCCCCCCTGCTCCTGGGTCTTGGTTTCCCCGCCCTTGCAGCCGTCTGCGTCTGCCTTGTGGCCAACTCCGTGCCCGTCACCTTCGGCGCTGTGGGTACCCCCGTATGGTTTGGCCTCATGACCCTGAGAACCCCCGTGGAAGCCGCCATCAAGGCCGGTGAAGCGGTAGGCTTCACCACCTTTGACGGCTTTCTGAAAAACGTGGGCCAGTGGTCCGCCATCATGCACGCCACCATCGCGCTGGGGCTTGTGATCTTTCTGGTCTGCTTCCTCACCCGTTTCTTCGGCAAGAACAAGTCCTGGGCCGAGGGCCTTGGCGCATGGAAGTTCGCCCTTTTTGCCTCTGTGGCCTTCAACGCGCCTTATCTCCTCACCGCCTTCCTTGTGGGCGTGGAATTCCCCTCCCTCATCGGCGGCCTCATCGGCCTGGGCATTGTGGTGACCGCAGCCAAAAAAGGCCTCTTTCTTCCTGAAAAGACCTGGGACTTTGGCGAGCGCAGCTCCTGGGAAAAGGAATGGATGGGAGAAATCGAGGTGGGTTCCAAGGACATCAAGCCCCACATGAGCCAGTTTATGGCCTGGTTGCCCTATGTACTCATCGCAGGCATTCTCGTTCTCACCCGCATCGGCACCCTTCCCTTCAAAGCCATTGCCCAGTCCTTCAAAATCAGCTTCCCCCATATCCTTGGCTATGAAACCGTCAACTTCACCATGACCCCCTTCTACCTGCCCGGCGTGGTACCCTTCATGCTGGTGGCCCTCATCACCATCTTCCTGCATAAAATCCCTGCGGAAAAAGCGGCCAAAGCCTGGAAAGACAGCTTCATCCGCATGAAAAACCCCACCATCGCCATGCTCTTTGCCGTGGCCCTTGTGGAAGTGATGAAACAGTCCGGCAACAACCTCATGGGTTACCCCTCCATGCCCCTTTCCATGGCCACAGCCGTTGCCGCTGTCACAGGGCAGAGCTGGCCCCTTTTCGCCTCCTACGTGGGCGCCCTGGGCTCCTTCATCACCGGCTCCAACACCGTATCCAACCTGCTCTTTGCCGACTTCCAGTACGGCCTTGCCACCACCATCGGCGCCAGCCGTGAGCTGGTATCGGCCCTCCAGGCCGTGGGCGGAGCCATGGGCAACATGATCTGCGTCCACAACGTGGTGGCCGCTTCTGCCACTGTTGGTCTTGTGGGCATGGAAGGCCTTATATCCGCCGCACCATGATCCCCATGGTATTCTACGGCATCCTGGTGGGCATTATGGGCCTTTTGTTCTGCTACGTACTTTTCCCCGCAACCTTCTGATCTTTATAAATGGACGCTCCCTTAAAAGGGAGCGCCCCAACCCAAACCGCAATGCGGGCTTAGGGGATCGAAGCCCGAGGTTCAGAAGCTTCGGGAACCGAAGGCATCGAATCCATAAGCCCGACGGAGATTGATCCCCATGAAAAAAAATTCCCTTGTCAGTGCCTTCAAAGATCTTCTGGGTGCGGAAAATGTCATGGAAAGCGAAACCGACCGCATGAACTACGCCTATGACGCGGCGGTTCTGGCTCCGGTTCTGCCAGGCCTTGTGGTGAGGCCGAGAAAAACCGAGGATATCGGTGCCATTTTAAGGCTCTGCAATGAAAACGGCATTCCCGTCACCGTCAGGGGAGCAGGCACCAACTTAAGCGGCGGCACCATTCCTTCCATGGGCGGGCTTGTGATGCTCACCAACGGTCTCCAGCGCATCATTGAAATCAACGAGGCGGACATGTACGCCATTGTGGAGCCCGGCGTCATCACCGCCCAGCTGGCCACGGAAGTGGGGAAAAAAGGACTTTTCTATCCTCCCGATCCGGGCAGTCAGGCCGTTTCCACCATTGCAGGCAACGTGGCGGAAAACGCAGGCGGTCTCAGGGGACTCAAATACGGGGTCACCAAGGATTATGTCATGGGCATGGAATTCTATGATGCCACAGGCACCCATGTGCGCACGGGCTCCAAAACCGTAAAATGCGTTACGGGCTTCAACCTCGCAGGGCTCATGACGGCCAGCGAAGGGTGCTTCGGAGTCTATAGCCAGATCACCCTCAAACTGGTACCGCCCCCCAGGGCTTCCAGATCCATGATGGCCATCTACGATTCCGTGGATCAGGCCGCTGAAACCGTGGCCGCCATCATCGCCGCCAAGATCATTCCCTGCACCCTGGAGTTCATGGACAACTTCACCATCCGCACCGTAGAAGACTTTGCCAAGGCAGGGCTTCCCACGGAAGCCAAGGCCCTTCTGCTCATCGAAGTGGACGGGCATCCGGCCCAGGTGGCCGAAGAGGCCGATCAGGTGGAAACCATCTGCAAGGCCAACGGGGCCACCCGCATTCAGGTGGCCCAGACGGCGGAAGAACGCAACAAAGTCTGGGAAGCCCGCAGGGCCGCCCTTTCCTCCCTTGCCAAACTCCGGCCCACCACGGTACTGGAAGATGCCACTGTCCCCAGAAGCCGCATCCCCGACATGGTGCGCGGCCTGGATGCCATTGCAGCAAAACACAAGCTCACCATCGGCACCTTCGGCCATGCGGGCGACGGCAACCTGCATCCCACCATCCTCTGCGACAAACGCAACCGCGAAGAATGGCACAGGGTGGAAAAGGGCATTGAAGAAATCTTCGAGCTGGCCCTTGGCATGGGCGGAACCCTTTCCGGAGAACACGGCATCGGCCTTGCCAAGGCCGGATTCATGGAAAAGGAAGTAGGAAGGGGTTCCATCGAATTTTCCAGAAAAATCAAACGTGCCGTGGATCCGAAAAACATCCTCAATCCCGGCAAGATCATCGGAGGCTGACACCATGGGGGATCTGAAACGCTTACATACCCTGCTCAAGGAAATTGACGACATGCTGGCCGGGTGCATGCGCTGCGGCATGTGCCAGTCCGTATGCCCGGTCTTTGCCCAGACCCTGAACGAGGGGGATGTGGCCAGGGGCAAGATCGCCCTTCTCGACGGCCTCAGCCACCAGCTCATCCACGATGCCGAAGGCGTCAAATGCAAACTTGAAAAATGCCTGCTCTGCGGCTCCTGCTCCGCCAACTGCCCCAGCGGGGTCAAGGCCACGGACATCTTCCTGAAAGCCCGTGCAGCCCTTACGGAATATTCCGGCCTTTCTCCCGTGAAAAAGGCCATCTTCCGGGGCACCCTCACCCACCCGGAGCTGTTCAACCGCCTTGTGGACATGGGCTCGAAATTCCAGGGGATCATGACCAAAAAGGCCAATGCCTACCATGGCACCTCCTGCGCGCCCATGCTCTCCGCCATTCTGGGAAATCGCCACATCGTTCCCCTTGCGGCAAAACCCTTCCGCAAAGACCATCCCTTCCTCGATACGCCTGCGGGAAGCTCCGGACTGCGGGTGGCCTTTTATCCGGGCTGTCTTGTGGACAAGATGTACACCGGCATCGGCGAGGCCGTACTCAAAGCCTTAAAGCACCACGGTGTGGGCGTGTTTCTCCCGGAAAATCAGGCCTGCTGCGGTATGCCGGCCCTCGCTTCCGGAGACACGAAATCCTTTGAAAAGCTTCTTCGCCACAACCTCGACTGTTTTTCCGGTAAAAGCTTTGACGTGCTGGTCACCCCCTGCGCCACCTGCACCGCCACCCTGAAAAAGGTCTGGCCCATGATGGCGGAAAATCTCGGCATGAAGGAAAGGCGGGACATCGAAGCCTTCAGTGCCAAGGTGATGGACATCAACCAGTTTCTTGTGGACAAGGTGGGCGTTCGTGCCAAAGAGGCCACGGGCAAGGAAGCCGTCACCTTCCATGATCCCTGCCACCTTGGAAAATCCTTGGGCGTTTTCTCCCAGCCCCGCGCCCTGATCCAGGCCAGCGGAAAGTACAGCATCAAAGAAATGAAGGATGCCAACACCTGCTGCGGTTCCGGCGGGAGTTTCAACCTCCAGCACTATGAGACCTCCACCCAGATCGGCCAGAAAAAGCGCGACAACATTGTGGCAAGCCAGGCGGCCATCGTGGCCACGGGCTGCCCGGCCTGCATGATGCAGCTTACGGACATGCTCTCCCGCAAGGGGGATGCCGTGCGGGTAAAACACAGCATCGAACTTTACGCCGAAGGGCTTTAGGATATTTCGGGGATTGAATGTCCCATCAATCTGAACCCTCACCCCGGCCCTCTCCCAGAGGGAGAGGGTGCCATCAGGTGGTTCCATTTCAGGAAATCACCTTGAGGAGACACCATGGAAAACACTCCCTTGATGCAGCAATTTAAGGAAAAGGCGGAGCTGGTGCAGTCCGTGGTCAGCACCGTGGAAAGCCTTGAGGCTGTTGCGACCTATACCGTGAATCTCACCGCAGACCAGGGCGGAAAGACCATCGCCCTTGCAGGATTTGACGAAGAATCCCTTGCCATTCTCCTTCCGGATTTAAAGGAAAAGGCCAAAGCCAGGGACATCACCGTTCTGGAGCCGCCTTTCAGGCCGCACCTCACGGGCATCCACACAGGGCTGACCCCCGCCACCTGGGGCATCGCCCAGACGGGGAGCCTGGTGCTGCGCTCCACGGACGAAAATCTCCGCATCGCCACCATGCTGGCGGAAACCCATGTCTGTGTTTTCAACCCCGCCACCCTCTTCCCCACCACGGATGAGCTTACCCCCCATCTGGACGCGGCTCTCAAGGAAAAGGGGGCCGCCTACATGGCCTTCATCACCGGCCCCAGCCGTACCGCAGACATTGAACGGGTGTTGAGCATTGGCGTACACGGGCCTGAATTCCTGCACATCCTTTGCAAGGAGGAAAAAGCCAATGATTAAAACACCCCAGAACATGAAGGACTACACGGATCAGATCCGTCAGACCCTGAAGGAAAAATTTCTCCAGACCACCCTCAACAACTTTGCCGTCAGCTACAAGGCTTCCAGGGCCAAGGCCTTCAGCGGCATGGATCTTGAGGGACTTCGGGAGGAAATCGCCTGTGCCAAAGGTGCGGCCCTGCCACGGCTTGAGGAACTGCTGGAAGAATTCACCCGTCATGCGGAAGCCGACGGGGTGAAGGTGCATTTTGCGAAAACCGCTCAGGAGGCCAATGCCATCATTGCGGCCATCGCAAAGGAAAACAATGTAAAAACCATCGTGAAATCCAAATCCATGACCGCTGAGGAAACCTTTCTCAACGATCATCTCGAAAAACAGGGCCTCACGGTAACGGAAACAGACCTCGGGGAATGGATTATTCAGCTCCGCCACGAAGGCCCTTCCCACATGGTCATGCCCGCCATCCATCTGTCCCGCTATCAGGTGGGCGATCTTTTCACCGGCGTATCCGGAGAAAAACAGGACCCGGAGAACATTGATAAACTTGTGAAGGTGGCAAGAAAACAGCTCCGCCCCCGCTTCATTGAGGCGGACATGGGGATCTCCGGAGCCAACTTCGCCATGGCGGACTCCGGAGCCATCGGCCTTGTCACCAACGAAGGCAACGCCCGGCTCACCACCACCCTGCCCCGGGTGCATGTCACCCTTGCCGGTGTGGACAAGCTTATCCCGGATCTCAAAACCGCCCTCACCGCCCTAAAAGGCCTCACCCGGAACGCCACGGGTCAGGGCATCACCTCCTATGTGACCTGGATCAAGGGCCAGCCCCCCTGCGGTGCATCGGACAAAGAAGCCAAAACCCGGCACATCGTCTTTCTCGACAATGGCCGTCTCGCCCTTGCCAAAGACCCCGTGTTTTCCGAAGTGCTGCGCTGCATCCGCTGCGGGGCCTGCGCCAATGTCTGCCCCATCTACCGTATTCTCGGCGGTCACACCTACGGTCATGTGTATATCGGCGCC
>NZ_JAVETM010000008.1:0-94629 GCF_034006065.1 Desulfobotulus sp.
GCTCTGTGATATCCAGGGCGGTGAAGGTCACGCCTGCGCTGAGATCCTGGGGATGAATGGGGGTTGAGCTGAGAAGAACCTCGAGAATGGTTCCATCCTTACGTTGCCAGCGGGTTTCCACGGTGCCAGTTCCGGTTTTGTGAATCTGCTCGTACTTATCCACGCCCACGCGCTCAAAATCCGCATCACTGGGATAGAGAAAACGGGAACTCTGACCGATGAGTTCTTCCCGTGTATACCCTGTCATTTCGCAGACCCTGTCATTGATGGTCATGAGGGTACGGTTGCTCACCATCCCGATTCCTGTGGGCGCTGCGCGGTAGATGCTGCTGAGCAGGTTTTCGCTTTTACGTAAGGCTTCTTCCGTGCGTTTCCGCTCGCTGATGTTGCGCATGATGGTGGAAAGATAATGGAGCCTGCCATCCTTTCCCCGATGGGCAAGGATGACCTGAGACACGGGAATTTCCCGTCCTTCCCGATGGTAAACAGCCGTTTCTCCTTCCCAGTTTCCCTTTCGCGTGGCGGTTGTGATGCCCTCTTTGCGGATTTTTTCCAGAGCCCAGGCGGGATGGAGGTCTGCAATGGTTTTCTGATCCAGGCTTTCGTCCTGCCCCCAGCCTGCCATGCGACGGCCTGCCTGGTTGAGATAGGTGAGGCGGCCGTCGGGTGTTGCTGTGGAAACAAGATCACTGGTGCTTTCCAGGATGGCGATGAGTCTGGCCCGGCTTTCTTCCGCCTGGGTATATGCATCCCGTTTTTGACGCGTGGCTTCCGAAAGCTGGTCTTTGGTGGTGGAAAGTGCCTTTTCCACCTGTTTGCGGTCGCTGATGTTCAGGGTGATGCCGAGAAGATTGCCGTCGGGCAGCATGCGGACCCGGTTTTCCACCCAGACGAGGCTGCCGTCTTTGCGTATGAGCCGCCTTTCCCGGGTGATGATCCTGCCCTGGGCCAGATCCTGTGCGGGTGTGGGGTTTCTGATGAGATCCTCCGGGTGAATGAGATCCTGGATGCGCATTCCCAGAATTTCATGGGCTGCATACCCCGTAAGGGCTGTGACACTGGCGTTAACGGCGATGAGTCTGCCCTGGGGGTCGGCCATGAACATGCTGTCCGGAGCTTCTTCAAAGAGAATCCGGTAGATATCCCAGTGGATCTTCGGTTCGGGGGCCTCGGAGCCTTGGGGGAGGGGGTGTTTTTTTTCCATGGGACTCCTTTGCCTGGACCCGGAAGGGGCATGGGTTCATGAAAAATCTGTTTTGGATTCTGGGGGCTTCTTCCCGCACTCTTAAGAAAAAAAATCCTTGTTCAGGCCTTGCCCATGGCCTTGCGGAAGGCATCCAGCTGTTTTCTGAGAGTGGGCAGACAGAGGCGGGCGGCTTCCAGGTTTTCCGCCTTTGCCGCGGTTTCCATCTGAAGGGCCGCCCAGGAAAAGGCTTCCGCCCCCATATGAGCGGATACGCTTTTCAGGCTGTGGGTTTCCATCTGCACCGTGGCCAGATCCCCTTGCCGGATCAAGGCCTCCAGGGTTTCAAGCTGCACGGATACGGTGCTGAGAAACTCATCGAGAATCACCTCCATGAGCTCCCGGTCTCCCTGGAAAAAATCTGAGAGTATGCGCGGATTCCAGATCTGGTTTTCCTGGGAGGATGCATGCGGATGTTTCTTTTCCGCAGGCCGTGCCATGGAAGGCGTGTCCGGAGCAGGCGGAAGCCACCGGGCCAGAGCCTGGGTGAGAGCCTCAGGGGAAAGGGGTTTGGTCACATAATCGTTCATGCCCGCATCCAGGCATCTTTTCCGATCCTCCTGCATGGCGTGGGCGGTCATGGCGATGACCGGAATCTGGGGGTTGAGCACGCCGGAAGCCGGATCCCTGAGACGTCTTGTGGCTTCAAGACCATCCATGACAGGCATCTGGACATCCATGAGCACCAGGTCGTAAGGAAAATCCCGGAGGGCTGCCAGGGCTTCCTCGCCATGGGTCACCGTGATGACGGAAAGCCCCAGGGTATCCAGAAACCCCTTGGCCACCTGTTGGTTGATGAAATTGTCCTCCACGAGAAGAACCCGGGTTTTGGGGGTGTAGCGCAGGGCCGGACGGGAAGCAGGCACAGCATTTTCCCGTGAAACCGGATGCGTGCTATCCGGAGTTTGTCTCGCCAGGAGTGCGGTAAACCAGAATTCCGATCCTTTACCTTCCTGGCTTTCAAGCCCGATCTCTCCGCCCATGAGCCGGGTCAGCTGTTTTGCGATGGCAAGGCCCAGACCCGTTCCTCCATATTGCCTTGTGATGGCTGTGTCTGCCTGGGTGAACTTATCAAAGACAAGGGGAATTTTCTTTTCCGGAATGCCGATGCCTGTGTCCCGGACTCCAAAGCGCAGAAGAACGGTGTCCTTGTCTTCCCGCTCCACGCGGATATGGATGGCAACCTCACCCTGGGGGGTGAACTTGATGGCGTTTCCTGCGAGGTTGGTGAGGATCTGACGCAGCCTTCCGGGATCTCCCCGGAGCAGGGTGGGAACGTCCGGATTCCGTGCGCAGAGAAAGCGCAGCCCTTTTTTGTGGGCTTGTACTTCCATGGATCTGATGAAACTCTGCAGGAGTTCTTCAAGGTTGAAATCGAGGGTTTCCAGATCGAGTTTTCCGGCTTCGATCTTGGAGAGATCCAGAATATCGTTGATGATCTCCAGAAGGGCTTCGGCGCTGGTGCGCACGCTTTCTGCGTAATGGCGCTGTTTTGACGTCATCCGGGTGCCGAGAAGGAGGCTTGTCATGCCGATGACGCCGTTCATGGGCGTGCGGATTTCATGGCTCATGTGGGCGAGAAAGGCGCTTTTGGCCTTATTGGCCTTTTCGGCCTGCCGGGTCATCTCCAGTGCCTGGGCGATGGAGGCTTCCAGGGCGAGGTTGGTTTTTTCCAGGATATCCCTGGACTGATTCAGGGCCATTTCGGCTTCCTTACGATCACTGATGTCAATCATCACGCTGAGAAGGTAGGAGGTGTCTCCGTTGCCGAGTATTTCTCCGGAAAAGATACCATAGCGTATGTCGCCATGTTTGGTCTTAAGCTGGATTTCCGTATTGCTCACGCGGTTTTCCGCAAAAAGGCGCTCCACCAGTCGGGACTGCTGGTCCGGATAAGGAAAAAGGGACAAGTCCGAAGGCGTTTTTCCGATGACTTCCTCCCGGGTGTATCCCAGAGTTTCGAGAAATGCCCCATTGACGTCCACCATGCGTCGTTCGGGCAGAGTGGCCAGGGACATGAGGGCGGGATTGTTGCGGAAAATACTTTCAAAGCGTTCCTGAGCCGCCATCTGGATGCGGATATCTTTGGCAATGCCGAAAATACATTCCTTGCCGTTCCACCGTCCCCGCCAGAGCCGGGCCTCGGCATAGAACAGGCTTCCGTCTTTGCGGGCAAGGGGGAGAGTGCAGATTTCCTTGTCGCCATCCAGGATGGCTTTAAGGGTCTGTCTGGCTTCTTCACGCCTGTCTTTGGCGTAAAGATCAATAATATGCATGCCATGGCATTCCTGAGCGGAATAGCCCAGATGTCTGCGCAGGGCCTTGTTGGTGAAAAGGATGCGTCCTCCGGGACGGGTGACGGCCACAAGGTCCGTGGTGCTGTCAAAAAAGCTCCGGAAATTGGCCTCCCTTTCCCGGAGAAGTTTACTGGTTAAAAGGGCGAGGATAAAGGCAAGGCTGAGAATGAAGAAGGTGTTGTGCTGGGCCTTCAGCACAGGGGTCATGAAGTCTGCCTCCGGAACCAGCACACAGATCAGCCAGTCGATATGGCTGTTTTCCCTTAAGGGAGAAACCTGAAGAAAAAATTTTTCTTTTCCCACGGAAAGGGTGAGGGTTTCCATGGTGCGGATGTTTTCAAGGCCTCCGAATCGGCTGAAAAGGGCTTGGCTGGCTTTGCGGGTCAGTTCACAGGGACTTTCGGTTCCCCGCAGTCTTTCGGGCTTTTCTCCATCTTTGTGCTGGAGTACGGGGCTTTCCGGAAGGGAGGCGGCCACAAGAAAACCGGATTTTTCCATGATAAAGGCGCCACCGGTTTTACTGATCTGCATTTTCTGCAGAAAGTCGCGGATATGGGAGAGGAAGATATCCACGGAAACCACGCCGAGCAGGTCTCCTTTTTTGTCCCATACCGGGCGGCTGGCGGAAAGGGCGATGGCGTCTCCTGTGAAGAGAATGTAAACTTCACTCCAGGCATGGCCTTTCTTTTCAAGGGCTTTCAGGTACCAGGGCCGGGTGCGGGCGTCAAAGTCGGGCACTGTGGCGATCACCTCTCCCCGGAGTCCTTCCCAGGTTGCGGCGTACTTTCTGAACGGGCCTGCGGAGAAATCATCCGTTGCAATGAAATAGGTGCTGTGGCCTTCGGGCTCCCGACCGCCATTGGCAAGGCCGCCCCGGGCATTGCCGAAGTAAATACTGCTGACCTGGGAAAACAGCTGAACCTGCCTGCGGAAATGCTGTTCAAGAAGACTCTGGTTGCCCGGGGGTAAAAGCCCCTGGGTAAGGCCGTCGGCATTGATGTCGTTCACAAGACGGGGCAGATGTAAAAAGGCCTGGAGATGATCGGCAATGCGCAGGGTGTTTTCCGAGGAAAGCTGGGCGATGGCCGTTCGGATGGTGGCGGAGGCCCTGTAATGGTAAAGGCCCCCTGCGACAAAGACCGCTACCCCCATGATCAGGACCAGGGGAAGGATGGGAGGAAGGCGGAGGAGAAGGTCGGACAATTTTTTCATGGAGGCTCGCTCCCTTGCAGGGGAAAATCCGTCTTGAGTGTGCGAAAAAGAGGCTTCAGGTTTTCTTTAAAGCATTGGCAGGTTTTGCAGAGAGAAGATCCTTTGGGGGCACGGAACAGGATCCTCTTTAAGGTTCATCGAGCACCTCACGGACTTTGTGGGCAAGATCCGTGCGACTGAAGGGTTTCTGGATGAAGTGTACGCCGTCATCAAGAACGCCGTGCCTGTCAATCACATCCGCGGTGTAGCCTGATATGAAAAGGGTTTTAAATCCCGGATGCAGGCGGGAAAGCATATCTGCAAGATCCCTGCCGTTCATGCCCGGCATGATGACATCCGTGATGAGGAGATCCAGTGTATCCGTATGGCTCTGGAGGGATTCCAGGGCCTTTTCCGGGGAGGAGGCCACCAGCACCGTATATCCCAGGCTTTCCAGCATTCTCTGGGTCATCTTGAGGATGGCGGGTTCATCCTCTGCAACCAGAATGGTCTCATGGGGCCTGCCGGTGAGAAGACGGGGCTTTTCCCGATCCAGGGCCCAGGTCTCGCCCCTGTGGGGGGGCAGGTAAATATCCAGGGTGCAGCCCTTGCCCGGCGTGCTGTGAACCTGGATATAGCCTTCATTTTGTTTGACAATGCCATAGACGGTGGCAAGGCCCAGCCCGGTTCCCTTGCCCACGGCCTTGGTGGTGAAAAAGGGCTCAAAGAGATGAGGGATGATTTCCGGAGCCATACCGCAGCCCGTGTCATGGACAGATAATACCACATAGTCGCCAGGAAGAAACCCCTTGTGGTTTGCCGCATGGGTGGGATCAAAGGAGGCGTTGCAGGTGCGGATGGTGATTTCACCTGTGCCTTCAATGGCATCCCTTGCATTGACGCAGAGATTGGCGAGGATCTGGTCGATCTGCCCCGGATCCATGAGCACGGGCCAGAGATTGGCTTCGGGAAGCCATCGGAGGCGGATGTTTTCACCGATGAGCCGTTGCAGCATTTTGAGCATGCCGCTGACGGTTTCGTTGAGATCCAGCACCTGGGGCATGGCCGTCTGTTTCCGGGCAAAGGCGAGGAGCTGGCGGGTGAGATCTGCGGATCTGCGGGCCGCCTGTTGAATCTGGGTGAGATCGCTGCGAAGGGGGCTTTCCGGATGAAGATCTTCCAGGGCCAGTTCCGCATGACCGATGATGACGCTGAGCATGTTGTTGAAATCATGGGCCACGCCCCCGGCCAGTCGCCCCACGGATTCCATTTTCTGAGCCTGGAGAAGTTGGGCCTGGAGAAGGTTCTGGTCTTCCTGGGCCTTTTTGCGCAGACCCACATTGACGAGCATCTGGGCAAAGAGGCTGAGCAGCTGTTGTTCTGTGCCGGAATAGGCATGGGGAGAGCGCACGGAGTCAAAGCCGATAAATCCGAGGCAGGTCTGCATATGCACCATGGGAATGGCGAGAAGGCTCTGGATTCCCTGGGGCTCCAGCACATCCCGCGCTCCGCCGCGGGGCAGGTCAGAAACCAGAGGAATGTGAATCGGGCGTGCCTGGACGTGGGCTTCCACCCAGTCTTCCATGGAAGAAAAAGGAACAGCCTGGAGGTGGTGTATCTGGGGCTCTATGCCCTGTCTGCACCACTCGTGGGTATTGGTGCAGATTTTTTTTTCAAAATCATAGGTGCAGATATAGGCCCTGTCCGCGTTAACAAAGCAGGCCATATCTCCCAGGGATTTCTGAATGTGAGCATCCACGTCGGCGAGGGGCAGGTTGATGTAGGTTGCGGCGATTTCCATGAGCAGATGCTGCAGACGGGATTGGTGCAAAAGGGCTTGTTCGGCGTCTTTCCGGGCGGTGATGTCCCGTGCAAAGCCTTCAATGAGAAAATCGTCCCCATGGAGGCCTTTGCGCATGCGGGCATTCATGCATACCCAGATGCGCCTGTTATCCACACGGGTCAGCACATACTCCAGAGGTTGCATGGCTTCGGTTTCCCGAAGATGGCGGAGGATTTTTTCCTTTTGTTCCTGCTGCAGCCAGAAGACGGCACCCAGGTCTGTGGAATGGGTTATCACCGCCTCAGGGGATGAAAACCCCAGGATGCGGGCCATGGCGGCATTCATGAAAAGGGGGATTCCCTGGGCGGTTAAGCAGAAAATGCCGATGGGCGCATGGTCAAAAAGATCTCTGTAGGTTTTTTCCCTTTCACGCAGTTCCTGAAAAGCCTTGGCCGAGAGGTCGCTTTTTTCAGGATCTGCCGTCCAGAAGCCATGGGGAGGGGGAGGATTGTCAATGGGCATGGAATTTTTCCTTTTCTGGTGTCTTTCCAAGGCCATCTCCATCTGGATTGGCGGAAGGATGGGATTTTTTTGTCCTGTGCGCACGGTTTTTTTCTGTGCGTTGGAGGCGTGGGCACATGCTGGGCCCTGTCCCAGGGACGGAGGTTTGCAAGACAGCAGATTTTGGCTCATGAGCAGGCCGTGGCGATTTGAGAGGGGAAGGGAGTGGGGGCTTGTGGGAAGGGTCCCCGAGGGGCCTTGGGGAAAGGGGCATGGGCTGCCTCCGTGGCGGGGGGTGAAGGAAGATGGCGGATAGGGGGAATGGCATGCGTATGGCTGAAAGTAGACGGATTTGATGCTGAAAACAAGAAATTTCTGAAAGGGGGGAGGCGAGGTAAAAACAAAAAACCCCCTGCCGAAAAGGACAGGGGGGTATAAAAACCAACTGCACACCAAAGTGTGCAGGGATTATCAATTTGGCTCCCCAGCACGGACTTGAACCGCGGACCCAGTGGTTAACAGCCACTTGCTCTGCCGACTGAGCTACTGGGGAGCAGCGTTCCGCCTTGCAGCAGAACGAGGCAACTTATACGGCTTTGATCCTGAAGTGTCAACGAAAAAAAACGGAATCAGGACTTTTTTTCAAACCTGTTTTTTTGAAAACAGGTTCTCTTTTTTTTAAAGGCTTCCGTTGCGTATGAAAAGACTGCCGATGTAAGCGGCGTACAGAATCACCATGAGAACGCCCTCCCATCGGTCAATGGCTCTGCGTTTTCCAACGAACATGAAGATAAAAAGGAGGACGTTGGAGAGGATGACAACGGCGATGTCCACATTGTTGGTGATGGAAAAGGGCAGGGCTTTGATGCTGGCGCTGATACCTAAGACAAAAAAGATATTGAAGATGTTGGAGCCCACCACATTCCCCACAGCAATGGCGGCATTGCCTTTCCAGGCGGCGGTGGCGGAGGTGGCCAGTTCGGGAAGGGAGGTGCCGATGGCCACGATGGTGAGGCCGATCACATCTTCTGAAATCTGGATTTCTCTTGCAATGTGTACCGCAGATTCCACAATCCAGTCTCCGCCCAGGCCCAGCCCCACCATGCCGAGGATCATGTAAATCCAGGATTTTAAGGGTGTATACCGGGCTTCCTTCGGGGGGGTGAGGCGCTCATTGCCCTTGGATTGGGAAAGGGAATAGGAATAATAGGAAAAGATAAGAAAAAAACCGAGAAAGGCCAGACCGTCGGTGCGGGTCAGCTGATTGATGGGCGCTCCGTCAAAGAACATATCGTTCACGGCAACGGCGAGCATGACACCACCCAGAAGGCTTAAGGGAATTTCCGCCCAGACCGTACCCCGCTGAACCGCGAGGGGAGAAATGGCCCCCGCAAGCCCCAGAACGAGCAGGGTGTTGGCAATGTTGCTGCCAAGGACATTGCCCACGGCAATGGCGGAATTGTCGGTCAGACTGGCGTAGATATTTACAAAAAGTTCGGGAAGGGAGGTGCCGAGGGCCACAATGGTGAGACCGATGACGATGCTCGGAACCTGGAAGCGGCGGGCAATGCTGACAGCTCCATTGACAAGGAGCTCCGCGCCTTTGATGAGCAGGGCCAGGCCGACAACCAGTTGCAGATATACCATGACAGAACCTCAGGAAAAGGACAAAAAGCATGAGAGGGTGGCAGCGGTGTTTCCTTACATGCCTGCGGGGTGGAATGCACGGGTAAAAGAAACGCCGGGCATTTGGGCTTTTTTTGGGAGTGACGCTGCTGCGGCCCCAGGGCCGCAGCAAAAAAGGTCAGGCCTTTGGAATGTAAGGCGTCAGATCCTTTACATGGCGGGTCAGAACGGCAAAGCCACCGGCCTCAAGGCTTTTTACCGCAGCATCGAGATCCCTTGCCGCCACCCGCATCACAAGCTGGAAAACCCCTGGATGCTCGTCAATGGGCCAGGAGATGAGGCTCTGGATATTGATGCCTTCTGCGGAAAGAATTCTTGCGATTTCGGCAAGGGCGCCGAGGCGGTCCCGTATGAGTACCTGAAAACGCACGGAGCCTTCGGCAATGCCGATGGCATCCAGGAGTACCTTGAGGACATCGGTGCGGGTGATGATACCCACAAGTTGGTCGTTTTCCATGACAGGCAGGGAGCCGATGCGTTTTTCCTGGATGATCATGGCCGCCCGTTCAATGGTGGTGTCCGGGGTGATGGTCACGATTTTCTTGCGCATGATCATGGCCATGGTGACCTTGCTGAGAAGATAGTTCAGCTCATGGCTGGAAAGGGTGGTGGCGGAAGAGGCCCAGTTCTGCCGGATATCCCGGTCTGAGACCACGCCGACCAGTTTTCCTTCTCTGTTCACCACCAGCAGGTGTTCAATGCCCTTCTGGTCAATGAGTTCCCTGGCCTCGGCCAGGGGCATTTCCGGCGGAACGGTAACAAGATCCGTACGCATGATGCGGCCAATGTACATGCAGTCCTCCTTGGGCTTGGGGTTTATCCCTTAGGTTTCGGCGACAACCTGCACACCCAACTCCTGCAACTGGGAGGGCGCGGGTTTGCTGGGCGCTCCGGTGAGCAGACAGGCGGCCTTCTGGGTTTTGGGGAAGGCGATCACATCCCGGATGGAAGACTGGCGGGTGAGCAGCATCACCAGCCGGTCAAAGCCAAAGGCCATGCCGCCGTGGGGAGGTGCGCCGGAACTCAAGGCGTCCACCAGGAAACCGAACTTGTCCTCGTAGTCTTCGCGGGAAAGGCCCAGCACGTCAAAGATTTTCTGCTGCATTTCCGGCTGATGGATGCGGATGGAGCCCCCGCCCACTTCCGTGCCGTTCAGCACCAGGTCATAGGCCCTGGATTTGGCACTGAGGGGGGCTGTGTCCAGTTTGGCAAAATCCGCCTCTTCAGGGGCGGTGAAGGGGTGGTGCAGGGCCACCAGACGTTTTTCCGTTTCATCATACTCGAACATGGGAAAGCGGGTAATCCAGACAAAACGGAAGACGGCATCATCCACAAGCCCCAGTTTACGGCCAAGGTGGTTGCGGAGGTTGCCGAGGGCTTCGTTGACCACAGTGGGGGTGTCCGCCACAAAAAAGATGAGGTCGCCTGCCTCCATGTGGAGACGCTCCACCATGCGGGCCTTTTCTTCCTCGCTGAAGAACTTGGCGATGGGAGACTGCCATTCACCGTCTTCCTTCACCTTGATCCAGGCCAGTCCCTTGGCCCGGTAGATGGCCACAAAAGCGGTGAGGTCATCGATTTCCTTGCGGCTGAACTCGGCGCAGCCCTTGGCGTTGAGTGCCTTGATCATCCCACCCTTTTTGGCCACATCGGCAAAGACCTTGAAGCCCACCGTCTCCATCATGGCGGTGAGATCCACAAGCTCTAAACCAAAACGCAGGTCGGGTTTATCGAGGCCGTAGCGATCCATGGCGGTTTCGTAATCCATGCGCTCAAAGGGGGTGGCAAGCTCCATGCCGAGAACCTCTTTAAAGACGGCGGATACGAGACCTTCGCCAATGCTCATGACATCTTCTTCTGTGACAAAGCTCATTTCAAGGTCAATCTGGGTGAACTCGGGCTGACGGTCGGCCCGCAGATCCTCATCCCGGAAGCATTTGACGATCTGGTAGTAGCGGTCAAAGCCTGCGATCATGAGCAGCTGCTTGAAAAGCTGGGGGCTCTGGGGCAGGGCGTAAAACTGGCCTGCGTTTACCCGGCTGGGAACCAGATAATCTCTGGCGCCTTCGGGGGTGCTGCGGGTGAGAAAGGGAGTTTCAATGTCGAGAAAGCCCTGGGTGTTGAGAAAATTCCGAATGGCCTGACCCGTCTTGTGCCGGGTGATGAGGCTTCTCTGGAGCTGGGGTCTGCGCAGATCCAGGTGCCGGTGCTGAAGCCGGATGGTCTCGGAGACCTCCACGTTTTCTTCAATGAGAAAGGGAGGCGTGGCAGCGGTGTTGAGGATACGCAGCTCATCCACCATGACCTCGATGGCGCCGGTTTTGAGGTTGGGATTTTCCATGCCTTCGGGTCGCGCCACCACGGTACCCCGCAGGGCCAGGACAAATTCGCTGCGGATGCCGTGGGCCTTGGCATGGACTTCCGGGTTGCGTTCGGGGTTGAAGACCACCTGGGTGATGCCTTCCCTGTCCCGAAGGTCCACAAAAATCACACCGCCATGATCCCTTCTGCGCTGCACCCATCCCATGAGTACCACACTTGCACCCATATCCTGGCGGCCCAGGCTGGCGAGGTGGTGGGTTCTTTTCATATCGCCAAGCATATCCGGCACGGGAACTCTCCTTGATTCATGAACGTAAGCGTTGGAGGTATGTAATTATTCAGAAAAGGGCTCTTGTGACTTTGGCAGCCTTTTAAAATCTTTAGAAAAAGTCAATGGATAAGATGCTTTTTACAGCGCTCTTCTCTCACCCCTGGCCCCTTTCCCAGAGGGAGAGGGGAAAATTTACTGAATAGTTACGGATGTACTTTAAAAAAATCTGAGGGTTTTCAGTCCCTTTTTATTCAGGGAAGAGAAAGCCTTTCCACGAGATTTTCGAGGGGGATATCTTCCTGCTCGCCTGAGGCCATGGTTTTCACGGTGGCAAGTCCTTTTTGAAGTTCCGTCTCTCCAAGGATCACCACCCTGGGCGCGGCCAGGCGGTCGGCCCGCTTCATGAGGGCTTTCAGGCTGCGGCCCGAATAGTCCGCTTCTGCGGCAATCTTTTTTTCGGCAAGCTGCATGCAGAAATCAAAGGCTTTTTCCATGGCCTTTTCGCCTAAGGGGATGAAAAAGACTTCAGGTCTTGCCTCTTCCGGAGGCCGGGTCTGGGCAATGACTTCCACCAGACGGTCAAAACCGATGGCAAAGCCGATGGCCGGAATGTCCGGTCCGCCCAGGGCCTTCACCAGACCATCATAGCGGCCGCCGCCCGCTACGGAACTCTGGGCGCCCAGCATGTCCGTCTGGAGTTCAAAGGCTGTGCGGGTGTAATAATCAAGACCCCGTACGAGGCGTTTGTCCACCTTGTAGGCAAGGGATCTGCGGTCAAGTTCCCGCCGCACCACGGCAAAGTGCTCGGCACAGGGGGCGCAGAGCTCGTCAAGAAGCTCCGGCGCTTCGGCCATGGCCTTCCGGCAGGATTCACTCTTGCAGTCCAAAACCCGCAGGGGGTTTTTGTCCTTTCTGCGCAGGCAGTCTTCGCAGAGTTGCTCCTTGCGGGCCTCGATGAAGGCCGTGAGGGTTTCCCGGTAACGGGGACGGCAGTCCGGACAGCCCAGGGAGTTGATGTGGGCGGAAATGCCCGTGACCCCGAGGCGTTCCATGAGGGTGGCCAGCATGAGGATCATCTGGGCATCTATATAAGGTGAAGCGATGCCGAAGGCCTCCACGTCAATCTGGTAGAACTGGCGGTAACGGCCCTTCTGGGGTCTCTCCCTGCGGAACATGGGACCGATGGTGTAGAATTTCCGCACAGGCTCCGTTCCCGAAAGCTTGTGCTGAATATAGGCGCGCACCACGGAGGCGGTGGCTTCCGGCCGGAGGGTGAGGGTATCCCCGCCCCGGTCCGTGAAGGTGTACATCTCCTTTTCCACGATGTCCGTGGTCTCTCCGATGCTGCGGGCAAAAAGCTCCGTCTTTTCTAGAATGGGCAGGCGGATTTCCTGGTACCCATGGATCTCAAAGAGTTTTCGGGCCTCTTTTTCGATGTGCTGCCATAGACCTGCTTCGGGTTGCAGAATATCTTTAAAGCCTCGGATCAGCTGAATCATCTTAATTTCCATCCTGAAAAAATCGGACTGAAGAATTCTCCAGGGTCCGACGGGGAACCCCTTGTGAAATAAATACCATAACCGTGTTCTCTTATCGCAGGGCCTTGCAAGCGTCAACCGGATTCCTTGAAATGCAGGCGCTTTGTCCCAAAAGACTTTCTCTGCCTTGACAGGGGGGGCTTGCGGGGATAGGCATTGAAAACGCTCCTTGAATGGAGACTTGGCAGCCTTGGGGCAGCGGCGTTCAGAGGACGGGCTGGAAAAGCCGAAAAGCATAATCAATCAAGGCGGTTCACCTGCAAAATTCGGAGTCGGGCTTGCCCGGAAAACGATCCAGAGGTCCGGCGCAGGAAGGGAGAAAAGCATGGCATCGGTAAGTACGACACATCTTTTGAAAATGAAGGGCGCAGGAGAAAAAATTGTGGCGGTCACCGCCTATGATTATCCCTTTGCCCGTCTGGCCGATGAGGCTGGGGCAGACCTGATTCTTGTGGGGGATTCCCTCGGCATGGTGGTGCAGGGTCAGAAAAATACCCTGCCCGTGACCATGGAGGAAATGCTCTATCATACCCGTATGGTGAGTCGCGCTGCCCAGCGGGCCCTTGTGGTGGGAGATCTGCCCTTTCTTTCCTACCAGGCCGATGTCCGGGAGGCGGTACGCAATGCGGGGCTTTTTCTGAAAGAGGCGGGAGCCGCTGCGGTGAAGCTGGAGGGCGGGGCCACGGTGACGGAGGCCATCCGCGCCATGGTGGATGCGGGCATTCCCGTTCAGGCCCACATCGGTCTCACGCCCCAGAGTGTCCATGCCATGGGCGGTTATCGGGTGCAGCGGGATGAAGAAAGGCTTTTGGCCGATGCCCATCAGGTGGCGGAGGCAGGGGCCTTCTCCGTGGTGCTGGAAGGCATTCCCGCAGCCATTGCCGAGCGCATCACAAGGGAGCTTGCCATTCCCACCATTGGCATCGGGGCCGGGGTTCACTGTGATGGGCAGATTCTGGTGATGCACGATCTGCTGGGACTGAACCTTGGCTATATGCCCAAATTCACACGAATGTTTGCGGATCTGAAGGCCGAGACCCTCAAGGGTTTCCGGGCCTATGGCGATGCGGTGCGCTCCGGGGAGTTTCCGGGGCCTGAGCACAGTTATTGATCTTTTTCGAATAAGCCGGTGCTGTCTGCCATGTTGGAGGAACTGCAGGACAGGCCCTGGGCTTGCCTGTATCCGGATCACGGTGTGCAGCTGCCGGGAGGCCTGCATGCAATGGATGGGCAGGGCGAGGGGAGCAAGGACTGAACTCGCTACGGTTTTCATAGGGTCTTGAACGACAGGGGACTCAGCCCAGGGGGCTGGCCCCTGTCGTGTCTTTGGGCACGTTTAAGGTTTGGGAAAACTTTTTTGAAATGGGTCTTGCTCTGGGCGCATTATGGGCATATGTTCATAATGAGTCTGGAGCCCTCTCCCGTCCTTTAACCACGGGAAGTGACATCCTTCAGACAGAAAAAGGAGGCGCATATGCCGGGAATGAACGGACAGGGCCCCGCTGGACAGGGACCGGGGACAGGAAAAGGGCTTGGCCCCTGTGGTCGGGGAAAAGGCAGGGCGGAAACCCAGGACGTTTCCCCGTCTCAGGCGAGAATGCAGGGGCGCTGCGGAGGACGGGGGCGATGCGGTGCTGGTCAGGGAAGACAGGGGCGTGGTGGATGGAGTGATGGCGCTGTGGAGCGTACCGGGGGAACGTTGACCCGGACGGACAGGGAAGAAATCTGATTCAGGGCGTCATCAAAAAAATCCAGGATTTTGAATTCTCAGGGAAAGGAGGTTCCGGATGTGGGCCTCCTTTTTTATTTGCAAAAATAGGAGGTTTCGCTGTAAAAATGTCTGTTTTTCTCCCCCATACATGTTGAATTTCCAGTAAGGAGTGTCCATGGCCCTTGTGCAGGAACAGCCCTGTTTTGAAGATGAGAATTTCCGGGAGTATGGAGAAGGTGTGGGGCGTCTTGTTTTTGCCGAAGGAGAAAGGGCTGTTCAGGCCATGGAGGAGCGGCGGATGCTGCTTTCTGCTGTGGCGGGTGTGGTGACCCCCGGATGCAAAGGCACCAAGCCGGATATGTCCCGCCTGTCGCCGGGTTGCGCCCTCTGCGCCGCAGGCCAGTGGTCTTGTCTTTTCATCAATGGCTGCTGTAACGCCTCCTGCTTTTACTGCCCTGCCCCCCAGAAGGAGCTGGGTCTCCCCGTGTCCCAGGGGCTGACCTTTGCAAGCCCCGAAGGCTATGCGGAGTATGTGGCAGCCTTAGGGTTTAAGGGGGTGAGTTTTTCCGGTGGGGAGCCCCTTCTGACCCTGGATCGCACCCTCTCTTACCTCAGGGCCGTGCGGGAGCGTCTGGGAAAGAAGGTGCATATCTGGATGTACACCAACGGCATTCTGGCGGATGCGGCAAAGCTTAAAACCCTTGGTGCAGCAGGGCTGGACGAGATCCGTTTTGACATTGGTGCGATGGGCTACAGCCTTGAAAAGGCGATCCTTGCCGTGGATCACATCCCCACCGTCACCATTGAGATTCCCGCCATTCCCGAAGAGGAAGCCCTTCTGATGCTGAAAATGCCGGAGATGGCCAAAGCGGGTATCCGGTATCTGAACCTCCACCAGCTCCGGCTGACCCCCCACAATCTCCCTCGTCTTCTGGAAAGAAACTATACCTATATCCGGGACGCTCACCTCACGGTGATGGAGTCGGAAATTACGGCCTTACGTCTTTTGCGTTTTTCCAGGGATATGGATCTGCCCTTAGGTGTGAATTATTGTGGTTTTGCCTACAAGCACCGTTTTCAGCAGGTGGGCTTACGCATGAAGACCTCACCGCTTGCCGCCTTTTCCGATGAAGGGCTGACGGAAAACGGGTATCTGCGCCAGCTCATTCTGGAAGGGCCTGAGGACTTTCTTGAAGGGGAAGCGGCGCGTCTGGCCGCATCGGGCTGGGATGCGGGGCTTTTCCGCCTCAGCGCCATGAAAGATGGTCTTCGTATTGCTCCTCTTCTTGCGGGCCATGTCCGGCCCGGTCCCTGTACGGGAAAGCTTCTGTATTCCGGTGTCAGGCTTCTCAATCCCGAAGAGGCACCTTTGGGGGCGAAAAAACTGGATCTGGGGCCGGACTGCCGCTTGGCTCTGATCCGCAGGCCAGCGGCCGCCCCCCTGGTTCTGGATGAAGAAGGATTGCGGGGGTGTCTCGCCTGGCTTCAGGATCCCAGAGGAGGGCGGATACCGCAGGAAGCCCTTCTTTTTGAATGTATTCCGCCGGGCCTTCAGTTTTATGGGGCCGTTTCATCATGAAAATAAGGGGTCGGGCAGGGGGAGGATGCCCCTGCCCGGTGTTTTTTTTAGTTCCTTCCTTCATTTTTCAGGAAGGCTCCCCTGGGCTTTCCCCTGTTTTCCGGACACCTTACGGATCATCTCTAAAAGACTTTCCCTGAAATTTTCCCACTCCCTTTCTCCCATATCTCCCGAGAGAATCCACTCCAGGGCATAATTGAAGCCCAGATAATCATAGGTGAAGATGTTGTGCTTTTCCCGCAGATTCTCAATGGCGGGGCGGCACATGAAACTTAAGCAGACCGGGCTTTTGTGGCTTTTCAGGCGGCAGCCTTTTTCTCCGTGATATTCGCAGGGGCTTACCAAAGAGCTTTCCTTTTGATCTTCGGGTCTGCCGTACAGGGCTTCCCGTTCCTTGCGAAGCAGGTCAAAGGAGGGGTGCTCCAGGTCATAGATCCGGTAATAGCGGTTTTTGCAGCAGGCGGCCACAGGGGCTCCGCCAGAAAGGGCAAGGAGGCCTGGAATGCACACAGCGGCGCAGTAATCGAAAAAGGTATAAAAATGGTGCAGCAGGGATTCGATTTCGAGATAGCGTTGTACACAGGTTTGGGGGTGGGTGTTCATGAAAACGCTCCGCAGGTTGGTACATAAGGAAAGGCGGCCTCCTGGCGTTGAAAGTCCAGGGAAAAGGCAGGTTGGGCAAAAAATCTGCTGGGGAGTATCCGAAAGCAGAGGGGCCTTGTCAAGCGGGAGCTTGTGACAGAGGAAAGCAGGACCGGATGGAGAAGGCCGGATAAAGGGAAAGAAGGCCTTTGGGACTTAAGAGGGGAGAGGATGCGGGGGGGATTGGGGGATGGGAAGGAGGTGTCACCCCTTATTCCGGTGTGGAGGGAGGGCCGGATGTGGGGGGAGACGGAGGGCGCTGGTCTTTACGGGGAGGACCAGCGGATGGGACACTCAGGCGGCCCTGCGGCGCGTCTGGCAGCAGGTGCCGCCGCTGGCGCAGCCGTTCTCGCAGGCGCAGTTGCCGCCGCAGGTCGCGGGGTGGGCAGGGGATGCTTCTTCCATGTCTTCTTCTTGTAAATCGTCCAGAAGTGCTGGCCGTTTTGTCATCACGCTGGGATCGGAAAAAAAGCCTTTTCCCTGGCAGTGGGGACAGAGGCAACCTGCCAGAACAATTCGGGTAACGCCTGCGCCTAAGGGGATGAGCTGGAAGGGGATCTGGTTGTCGGCCATGTAGCCCACCAGCCACTTCACAAAGAATTCGTTTTTAAGGTCTATGGAAGAAAAGGTGCCCTGGGCCAGTTGGGTGATCATCCGGATCTGGAAGGTTCGCATTACTTTGGATTGTTTTTTGGTCATGTCTGCCTTCCTTTGGGGTCAGGGTATGGGGGAGTTGGGATTTTGCGGTCTTCTCACCTTGGGCGTAAAGACCGCAGAGGACATCAGGCTTAAAGGGCTGCAGCCAGTTCATCGGCCCAGTCGAGAATTTCCTTGCGGGCATCACCGGGCTCCCCATCCACCTTCAGGCCTTCAATGAGGAGTTTGCCGCCTGAGGCCTTGACCTTGTCTTCAATGGCATCCACAGCGCCGCAGAAGTAGGTGTAGGAGCTGTCTCCGCATCCGAATACGGCGATTTTTCTGCCTTTGAGTACGGTTGTGTCCAGGGCTTCATAGAAAGGAATGAAATCGTCTTGCAATTCGATCTCATCTTCTCCCCAGGTGGAGCATCCCAGAAGCAGAAGGCCATAGGACTTGAGTTCGTCAACGGGGGTGTCCGTCACGTTTTTGCATGTGATTTTTAAGCCTTTGGCTGCAAGCTGTTTTTCCAGCATGGAGGCAACGGTTTCCGTATTGCCCGTGGTGGAGCCGTAAACGATGAGGATTGTGGTCATGGGTATCTCCTTGTGGTGGACTTCAATCTTTAGTCTTGCCAAAAATACACAAGGCGCTTTTTTGTGTCAATGATTTTTTTAGGCGAGGCAAAAAATAAAATTCACCACAGTCCAGACTCGAAAAAGGGCGGTTTTTGAGCCTGGTACAGGAATTTTACAAGAAAAACGGGGGTGTTTCAGGGAGTTCGAAGAGAGGGAGGAATACCGCCGGGCACCCTGGTCGAAGGGGCGCCCGGCATGGCAGGGAATGGGCAGGGGAAAAGAGGGGGGCCGGTAATTATTCCGGTTCTTGTGAGGGATCGCTTGCCGCAGAACAGCAAGCCGACCAGGGTGAGACCTTGAATCCGTTCATTGGATTCGTTTTCTCTTTATGCATTCTGCGTGCCACAGTTCTTTATTTTGTGTTTTTCAGAAGGGGTGTTTTTAAGCATTTGAAAATAAATATTATTTTTTTGATCAAAAAAGAGAACCCCGGAAAAGAGGGATGAAAACGGAGAAGGCTGGGCATTTTTTTTCGGAAAAGGAAAAAAGGATGGATAAAAAAAACACAGTTTGATTCAGGCCGGGTATAAAAGACCCGCTGTTCTGTATGGTCGAATTTTGTGTGAAGGCACCTGACCGCATGCAGGCCGCAGCCTGCATGCCATTCAGGGCAGCCGGGAAAGGCGGCCAATGAGACCCATGGTCTGATAGGCAAGGTGGGCGGCCAGAAAGTCCGCATGGTGCAGGCCTTCGATGGGGGCAAGCTCCACAAGGTCAAAGCCTGCGATCTTCCGGCCGCTCACGGCCTTTGCGATGACATCGAGAGTCTGATACCAGGAAAGTCCGCCGGGTACAGGGGTGCCTGTGGCAGGCATGATGGAGGGATCCAGGCCGTCCACATCAATGGTGAGCCAGATGCGTTCGGGAAAATCTTCGGGCAGGAGCCTGTCCGGAATTCCGGACAGGGCCAGGGCGGCAGCATCGAGGTGTCTTACGGGAAATGCCTCCCGGAAGTCCGCCTCTTCTGAGGAGAGGGCGCGGATGCCCACCTGAAAGACCTGATGCCCCATGTCCAGAGCCCGGCGCATGACGCAGGCGTGGCTGTAGGGATTGCCCTCGTAGCTGTCCCTGAGATCGGCATGGGCGTCGATCTGCACCACACCAATTTCTCCGAAACGCTCCTTTGCGGCCATGAGGCCGCCCAGGGTCACGGTGTGTTCCCCTCCCAGAAGGACGGGAATGTGGTATTGGGCCAAAAGCCCCTGACAGGCGGAAGCGATGCGGGAGAGTACCTTGGCCGGGCCGGATTCGCAGGCCACGGGCGGGTGGGTCCAGATACCGAGCCTTGCGGGTTCATCCACGCCGTCAAAGCGCTCCAGCTGTTCCGAAGCCTTTAAAATGGCCGAAGGCCCCTTTGCCGTACCTCCGCCATAGGAGACGGAAGCTTCCCAGGGCACGGGAATGACGTGGAAGAGGCAGTTTTCCGGGGCGTTTCCGGGGTTTTCCGAGGCAAGAAAAAAGGGGTAGGCGCTGGGGATTTCCATGAAAGACTTTCCTTATCCGGGATGAAAATGGCAGGCCGGAGCCTGCCATCTTGAGGTTTCAATCTTGTTTTTTTGTCATTCAGCCCAGCCGGGTTCTGAAATCCCCGTAGCCGAATTCCCGTTCCAGATGCAGCCTGCCGTCCATGTCCAGGCGGTAGATGGAGGGCAGGCGGATGCCGTTGAAGGTGTTGGTTTTCACCATAGAGTAGTGGGCCATGTCCGTGAAGACCAGCCGGTCGCCCACGGTGAGGGGAGTGTCAAAGCTGTAGCGGCCGATATTGTCCCCGGCAAGGCAGGAGAGGCCTCCCAGCTGGTAGGTGTGGGCCTTTTCCCCCTCTTCCCCGGCTCCGATGATCTGCGGCCTGTAGGGCATTTCCAGCACATCGGGCATGTGGCAGGTGGCGGAGGTATCGAGAATGGCGTGGGTATCCGGGCCGGAGCCCGCGATGTCCAGGAGCTCGGCCACCAGAAAGCCCGTATCCAGGGCAATGGCTTCTCCTGGTTCCAGGTACACGGGGATGTTGTTGAAGCGTTTTCTGAAATCCGTGATCAGGCGGCAGAGTTTTTCGAGGTCATAGTCCTGCCGTGAAATGTGATGGCCACCGCCGAAGTTCACCCATTTCATGGCGGGGATGAATTCCCCGAAGTGCTGGACAAAGCCTTCCAGCACGATTTCCAGTTCATGGCTGTTCTGCTCGCAGAGGGCGTGGAAATGCAGTCCTTCGATGCCTTCGAGAAGATCGGGCCGGAAGTCCTTTGGCCTCACTCCCAGGCGGGAGCCCGGTGCGCAGGGGTCGTAGATGGGCACTCTGCCCACGGAGCGTTCGGGATTCACCCGGATGCCGCAGCTCACTTTCCTGGGGCAAGCCGCCACCATAGGCCGGAAACGCTCCCACAGGGAAAAGGAGTTGAAGACCAGATGATCGGTGAGGGCAAGAAAGCTTTCCATGTCCTCTTTGCTGAAGGCGGCGGCAAAGGCATGCACCTCGCCGCCAAAGCTTTCCTTTCCAAGCATGGCCTCGTGCACGGAGCTGGCGCAGGTGCCGTCAAGGCTTTTCCGGATGAGAGGAAAGGTGGAGAACATGGAAAAACCCTTTAAGGCCAGGAGGATGTGACATCCCGTTCTGGCCTTCACCTCCCGCAGGCGGGCAAGGTTTTTTTCAATGCGTCTTTCATCCACCACAAAGGCTGGCGTGGCAATGGCGTGGGGGTCAAAGCCTAAGGCTTCCCCGAGACTGTCCCTTGACATCAGAGAATCACTTCCTTCCAGGGCAGTCCGTGCTGGTTCAGGGCTTCCATGAAGGGATCAGGATCCAGCTCTTCCATGTTGAAGACCCCCTTGCCCGTCCATTTGCCGGTGAGCATCATTTTGGCACCGATCATGGCCGGTACCCCTGTGGTGTAGGAGATGGCCTGGGAGCCCACTTCCGCATAGGCCTCTTCGTGGCTGCATATATTATAGATGTAAACGGTTTTTTCCTTTCCGTCCTTCACGCCTTTCATGAGGCAGCCGATGCAGGTGCGACCCTTGGTGAGGGGGCCGAGGCTGCCGGGGTCAGGGAGAACGGCCTTCAGGAATTCGATGGGCGCGATTTTCTGGCCCTTGATTTCCACCGGATCAATGCGGGTCATGCCCACATTCTCCAGCACTTTCAGATGGGTGAGGTAGGCATCGGAAAAGGTCATCCAGAAGCGGGCGCGCTTCAGGCCTTTAAGGTTTTTCACCAGGGATTCCAGCTCCTCATGGTAGAGGAGAAAGCATTTTTTGGGGCCGATGCCTTCGGGAAAATTATAGGTCATGGACCAGGAGAGGGGATCCGTCTCCACCCATTCGCCCCTTTCCCAGTACCGGCCCCTCTGGGTGATTTCCCGGATATTGATTTCCGGGTTGAAGTTGGTGGCAAAGGGCTTACCGTGATCTCCTGCGTTGCAGTCGATGATGTCCAGCACATGGATTTCGTCAAAATGGTGTTTCTGGGCGTAGGCGCAGAAGACATTGGTGACACCGGGGTCAAAGCCGCTGCCGAGGAGGGCCATGAGGCCCTTTTCCTGAAAGCGGTCCTGATAGGCCCACTGCCACTTGTATTCGAACTTGGCCAGATCCGGGGGCTCGTAGTTGGCGGTGTCAAGATAGTGCACGCCCGTTTCCAGGCAGGCATCCATGATGGCGAGATCCTGATAGGGCAGGGCCACGTTGATGACCATTTCCGGCTGAAACTCCCGGATCAGGGCCACGGTTTCGGCCACATGGTCGGCATCCAGCCTTGCCGTGCGGATGGGTCGGGGAAGCGTGGCTGCAATGCGGTCGCACTTTTCCTTGGTGCGGCTTGCCAGCATGATTTCGGAAAAGACTTCGGGCAGCTGGGCGCACTTGTGGGCCACCACCTGACCGACACCGCCAGCCCCAATGATGAGAACCTTGGACATGTTTTGCCTCCTTTGTGTCTTGCTGAAGACCGTAATGGATTTTTTTTCGGTTTCCAGCATGTCTCAGCGTTCGTAGTAGGTGTAGCCCCGCAGTCCCGCCTCATAGGCCTGCATGACCTTGTAGCGGTCTTCCACACTGATGAAGCCCGCCTTGATGGCCGCTTCTGCCGTGTGGCGGAAGCGTTCGGCCATGTTTTTCGGGCTGTATTCCACGTAGCTCAATACGTCGGCCACGGAATCCCCTTCCATTTCCTTCACATAATCCAGGGTGCCGTCCTCCCGGATGCGCACGCTGACCACATTGGTATCCCCAAAGAGGTTGTGCAGATCCCCGAGGGTCTCCTGGTATGCGCCCACAAGAAAGGCGCCGAGGTAGTATTCCTCGTCCGGCTTCAGATCATGGAGGGGCAGGGATTTTCTCACCCCGTGGATGTCGATGAAGCTGTCGAGCTTGCCGTCGCAGTCACAGGTGATGTCTGCGATCACGGCCTTTCGGGTGGGTTTTTCAAGAAGCCTGTGCACGGGCATGATGGGAAAGAGATGATCAATGGCCCAGGCATCGGGAAGGCTCTGGAAAACCGATAGGTTGCCGTAATAGATGTCGGCCAGGGCATCGTCCAGCTCGCTGAGTTCCGGCGGAATGCGGGGAAGCTTTTTCACTTCTGAGGCGATGGTGTGGATGATGTGCCAGAAGATGGTTTCTCCGAGGGAGCGCTCCCGCAGGGTGACGGCTCCATGCTGGAAGCGCTGGCGCAGTTCGTCCCTGTAGTAGATGGCATCGTTGAAGCATTCCTGAAGGTTGCGCAGGCTTAAGGAATGCAGAACATCCACAAGGTTTGCGATGATGTCCGGCGCGTCTTCGGGGATGTCGCTCAGGAAGGGCTGGGGTTCCAGGCGGCTCACGTCCAGGATGTTGAAAAGGAGCACGGAGTAGTAGGCCACCGTGGCCCGGCCCGACTCCGTGATGATGATGGGATGGGGCAGTTCTTCCTCGTCCATGACACCCATGACCGTTTCCACGATGTCGGCACAGTATTCGTCGATGCTGTAGTTTCTGGAGCTGGCGAAGTTGGTGTGGGAGCCGTCGTAGTCCACGGCCAGCCCGCCTCCGAGATCGAGGTAGCCCATGGCCGCTCCTTCGCTGATGAGGCCCACGTAAATCCGGCAGGCTTCCAGCACGGCGTTTCGGATGTCCCGGATGTTGGGAATCTGGGAGCCTAAGTGGTAGTGCAGCAGCTGGAGACAATCCAGCATGTTCACATCCCGAAGCCGGTCCACAAGGCTCACCACTTGGGTGGTGTCGAGGCCGAAGATGCTGCGGTCGCCGCCGGAATCCGTCCAGTGTCCCCCGGCCTTGGAGGCAAGCTTGATGCGGACACCGATGCGGGGCCGCACATCAATGATGGCCGCCCGTTTGAGGATCAGATCCAGCTCTCCTGGCATTTCCACCACAAGAAAGCAGGGAAAGCCCATTTTGCAGGCCCAGAGGGCGAGATCCACGAATTCCTCGTCCTTGTAGCCATTGCAGATGATGCAGGCTTCGGGGTCTTTCAGAAAGGAGAGGGCTGCGATGAGCTCGGCCTTGGAACCGGCCTCAAGCCCGTGGTGGTAGCGGGCTCCGAAGCTGGCTACCTCTTCTACCACCTGTTTTTGCTGGTTGACCTTGATGGGATAGACACCCCGGAAACTGCCCTTGTAGCCCGCATTCTGGATGGCTCCGGCAAAGGCCGAGTGCAGGTGGGAGATCTGGGAGTCGAGGATATTTTCAATGCGCAGCAGCACGGGCATCTCCTTGCCCCTGGCCCGGATGCCTGCGATGAGTTCCGGGATGCTGATGCAAAGATCCTTGCGGTCAGGGATGGGGGTGATGATGACTTCCCCAGCCTGGGAAATGTCGAAATAACCGGCTCCCCAGTTCCGGACGCCGTAGAGGTCCAGGGCGTTTTCAAGGGTCCAACGGTCAAGAGAATGTTTTTCGAGCAATTCCAGATCCTTTTTTGTTTTAAGGGGTCGTGTGTGAAGGAACCCAGGTTTTCCTGTTCCTGAGCCCGCAGTTTTTTTTAGAAAACGGATTTCAGCTGGCCTGATCCTGAGCCTGCCAGCGTTTTCTGATTCCCAGCAGGACAAGGAGGAAAAGGTAGCTTGCCGCAGCAAAGATGACAATGGTTGGTCCTGAGGGCAGATCCATCCCGAAACTCAAGGCAATGCCACCCGTTGTGAAGACCATGGAAAACAGTACGGCAAGACCCATCATCCCGGCAAGGCTTCTTGCCATCTGTCCTGCCATGGCCGCAGGCAGGGTCAGCATGGCGATGACCAGCACAATGCCCACCACCCGGATGAGGAGTACAATGCTCAAGGCCGTGAGCAGGAGCAGGAGAAAATAGTAAAAGTGGGCGGGAACGCCCCGCAGTTCGAGGAACTCCTCATCAAAGCACACCGCCACAAGCTTGTGGTAAAAAAGCAGGACAAGGAGGAGAATGATCCCTCCGAGGCCTGCCATGAGCCGGATGTCCGAAGGGCCGATCATGAGAATGTTGCCGAAAAGAAAACTCATGGGGTCGATGTAGCCCCTGGTCTTTGCCATGAAGAGAAGGCCCACCGCCATGCCCACGGCCCAGAGGGCATTGATGACCGTATCCTCTTTATGTTTGGCTTTGATGTTGACCACACCGATAATGAGGGCGGCCAGCACGGCAGAGCCCAGGGCTCCGGCGACGGGATCCCAGAGGGGCGAAGGGCTTTTTTCCTGCATGAAGAGGGAAAAGCCGATGCCGCCCAGAACGCAGTGGGCAATGGCGCCGGCAATGGTGCTGATGCGGCGGGCCACCACATAGGCTCCCACCACCCCGAAGCTGATGCTGGAAAGAAAGCCTGCGGCCAGGGCATAGCGTAAAAATACGATGTCCGGGTCAAGGAGAATCGTGATCAGGGATGACATGGGTGTGCCCCTTTTCCGTGCAGCGGTGATCATGGCGCACCATCTGCATGCTGCAGTTGTAGATGTCCTGGATGACCATGCCCGTGAGCTCCGTTGTGGGATGCACCACCACCCTGCGGTTGACGCAGAGCACGCTTTTCACGATGGCACTGACAAAGCCCATGTCATGGGAGACCATGAGAATGGTGATTTCCCTGGAAAGCTCCTGAAGGAGAGCCATGAAACGGCTTTCGGTCTGGGAATCCACATTGGCCGTGGGTTCATCGAGAAGCAGGAGTTCCGGGTCACAGGCAAGGGCCCTTGCGATCATGACCCGCTGGCGCTGTCCGCCGGAAAGGGCGGAAAAGGGCCGGGACGCAAGCTTTTCCATTTCCACATGGGCAAGGCAGTCCATGGCCCGCATGCGATCCCTTTTCTCCGGCCATCCGAAAAACCCCCTTATGCCTCTGCGGCCCAGTCGCCCCATGAGCACCACTTCCTCAACCGTGATGGGAAAATCCGGATCAAAGTGGAGATACTGGGGCATGTAGCCGATCCGGGAGCGTACGGATGCGGGATTTTTACCAAAAAGGCTTACACTGCCCGAAGAGGGATGGAGCATGCCGGTCATGAGCTTGAGGAGAGTGGTCTTGCCGCCTCCGTTGGGGCCCACCATGGCCACAAGTTCCCTCGGCCATATGGCAAAATTGATGCCTTCCAGTACGGGAACACCATTTTCATAGGCAAAATCCACCTGCTGAAAGCGTACAATGGCTTCGTCCATGGGGCCTCGGTGAGTTTGGGGGTGTACCCTGGGAACAAGGTCAGGGAGATGGCGGGGTTTCAGGAGGGCTGCCGCCGCACCGGCATTTTCCCTGCATGTGACATATTGCAGGATGATTTTCAATAGTTTTCCTGTCTTGTACCCCAGGGGAGGGGGAAAAGAGCTTGAAAACGGGGAGAAAAGGCCTTTTTTCGGGCTTTTGCCTTCGGGCGGGTTTAAACCATAGGTTTTTTTTCTGACAAATGGTATTCTGCAAGAGGGTTTTTCTGGTAGGGGAACCCCTTTTTTCATGCCTGAACTCAAAAGTAAGAGGCTTCATCATCATGCGGCGTTATAAAAACCATTAAAAGGACCTGATCGTCTCCATATGGTTTGCAAAAGGCCAGAAGGGGCTTTGGGAAAGGAAAACCCTTTTTCTTCCGATGCCTCCAGAGTTGGGTGCAGGAGAGGGTCGATTTTTTTTTTTTAAGGATCAGGCGTTTTTTCCGTAAACGGTAAGGACGCAACAGCGTATTTTCCCGCAGTTTTTGCGGGAAAGGAGGAAAAAGACATGCAGTTTCTGGAGTGCAACACGCGACCCATGCGCAGTGCGGTTTTTGTGGATTTTGACAATATTTTTATCCGGCTTTCTGAGCTGGATGCAAATATTGCAAGGACCTTTGCCACCCGTCCCCTGGACTGGATTTCCTGGCTTGAAAATTCTCTTCCGCCTTATGCGGGAATTGATGCGGGGGCCAAACGCAATATTCTGGTGCGGCGCTGTTATCTGAATCCCAAAAGTTTCGGGAATTTCAGACCTTATTTCATCCGGGGAGCCTTTGAGACCGTAGACTGCCCGAGTCTCACCACCCAGGGAAAGACCAGCGCGGATGTGCACATGGTGGTGGACCTTCTGGATCTTCTGGATCATAAGGTGAATTACGATGAATTCATCATCATGAGCGCGGATGCGGATTTCACCCCTGTTCTGTTAAAACTCCGCAAATGGGACAGAAGGACCGCCGTGCTGGCCGTGGGCTCCACCTCGCCGGCCTACAGGGCTGCCAGCGATCTTGTTATTGATCAGGATGTTTTCATTGAAGAGGCTCTGGGAGGCGGAGGCATGGGCTATGCCGAACCTGCCCGCATCATCCGTCGGCCGGATGCAGCCGCATCTGTTCCTGTGTCGGCGGTTTCTCTGACACCTGTGGGCGGAACGTCTTCGTCCATGGCGCTCAGCAGCCCAGCGCCTGCACCGCCGGTCACACCGCCTTCCCCTGTGGCGGCCTCCCTGGGGCAGAACGGAAGCGAAGCTGCGCCGGGTGGTATGAATGCCTACCTGGATCGCTGTTCCCGTCTGGTGCAGACCTTTGTGCGATCTTCTCCTGAGGCGGTCACCATGGCCCAGCTGGCTTACCGGATCCGTCAGGCCTTTCCTGAGGTGGGTATGGATTGGCAGGGGAAGGGAAGCTTCAAGCTTTTTCTCTCGGAGCTGGATCTGGGACGTCTGGCCACCTCCCCTGTGATTCCGGGTTATGTCTATGACCCTACCCGGCATGCGGTACCCGCCGGTGACACAGGGATCCGGGATGAGGTGTTTGAAGCCCGGGATCCGGAAATGGCGGCCCTGGCGCGTAAAGTGCATGATCTGACGGACACGCCCTACCTTTCGCCGGAGCACTATGGTGTGCTGTTTTCGGCCATTGCCCAGGAAATTAACCACTCGGGCTATAACATGACCACGGTTTCCAAGGCTGTGCGGGATCGGTGTAAAACCCAGGAAGTTCCTGTGGCGCGGCAGCATGTGAATTTCGTGCTTCGGGGTATTGCCTTCACAGGGCACCGTTTTGGCGAGCGCAGGGAGTCCGCCCGGATTCTGGCGGATCGTCTTCTGGCCAACACCCTGAACCTTTGTGAAAATGCCCAGCTCTTACTCAGTGAAACGGAAATGGATCTTCTGCGGCGCTGGTTTGTTTCCGGACTGGATAAGGAAAAGGTATGAAAGGGAAAGGCTGCTTCCGGATGCGGCTTTTTTTGTGAAAGACCCAGAAAAAAACTTTTTTTTGGGGCGAGGAAAGCCAGGGCGGATTTGCCTCCCAAAAGTTTTGGGGGCGATCCGCCTTACTTTTCTGTCATGCGGATCACCTCCTGATGGGGGCAGGGGATGATTTCTGCGGGAAGATCCCCTTTTTCCTGGATCAGCTCGTAAAGGGTGACGGGTTCTTCCTTGCCCTTGACAATCACCCGTTCCCGTCCCAGGGCCCGGAGACCCCGGAAATCGCCCTTTTCCATGAGAGGGCGGATTTTTTCGAGGGTGGCATCACTGATCAGGATGCGGGCCTTGTATTTTTTTGTGAGGGATTCAAGGCGCGCCCCAAGGTTCACCTGATCCCCGATGATGGTATAGTCCATTTTCTGTCCTTCAGCCCCGATATTTCCCACCAAGACCTCCCCTGAGTTGAGTCCGATGCCGCAGTCCAGCACGGGCTTTCCTTCCCGCCGCCACTTTTCCTGGAGGACATCAAGCCGCTGGATCATTTCGAGAGCGCAGTGGACCCCCAGCCCCGCATGGTCAGGCTGGAGCATGGGAGCGTTCCAGAAAACCATGATGGCGTCTCCGATGAACTTGTCCAGGGTGCCTTCCCACTGAAACACGGCGCGGGTCATTTCTCCCAGATATTCGTTGAGGATGGACACCACCTCCTCCGGAGAGTGTTTTTCCGAAAAAGAGGTAAATCCCCTTACATCGGAAAAAAGCACCGTCACTTCCCGCCGTATGCCCCCCAGCCGGGCCATTTCCGGATGCTGAATGAGCTCATTGACCACACGTTCGGTCACATAGGAGGAAAACATGGCTCGGATGCGGCGGGCGTTTTTTTCCCCAAGGCCGTAATGGAGGGCCGTGCCTGCGGTGTAAATGCAGAGAATGTTGAAAAGGGGATAGGTCAGGTGCAGCCAGATCCCGTTTCTGGCAAAGACCAGGCAGGCCGCTCCGCTGAGGGCGAGAAGGCTTGCAAGGGTGAGGGCAGAAGAAATCTGAATGGCCCTGAAGCGTGTGATGACGAAAGAAAAGAGAATGCCTGAGCTGAGAAGCACCCCGAGATTGAGGGACAGGGGAGCTGCCTGCAATGAACGGTTTTCCACGATGGCGGCAATGACAGAGGCGTGTTTTTCCACCCCTGGCATGGCGGCGCTGTAAGGTGTTACCCGCAGATCATAGATGCCCGCAGCTGTGGCGCCGATGAGGACAATTTTTCCCTGGATTTCTTCTTTCGGGATGCGGTTTTCCAGGATGTCAATGATGGAAACCTGGGAAAAAGTGCGGCCTGGGCCATAGTAGTGGATGAGGGTGCGTCCCCAGAAGTCTGTGGGAATACGCTGATCTTTCAAGATGATGGCCCTGGTGGCTTCCACCGTCACGGCGCTCAGGGGAATTTCCAGGTATTCCGCCGCAGTCCGCAGGCTGAGGGCGGGGTAGAGGTAGCCGTCATGGGCGATGATAAGGGCTTCCCATCGCAGGGTGCCGTCTTTGTCAGGAAACATGTTGATGTGCCCGAGGCCCTTTGCATCTTCATTGAGTACATCCACAGGCAGGATTACCTGGTTGCCCTGTATGGGGGGATAGCGGGAAAAGGCGTTCGGGTTGACAAGGCTTGTGAGCGCAGAGGCAGGCAGAATGGGGTTGATGGAGGGCATGGGGGCATGTTCAAAATCCATGAGCATGGGAAGAAGGACATTGTCGGCCTGGTAAAGGGCCTCGGCAAGCAGAGGATCGTTTGGTTCGGGTTCACTGAAAAAAACGTCCCATGCGATGACCTTGGCTCCAGCTTCCGAGAGCGTATCCACAAGGCGGGCCATGATATCCCGTCCCCAGGGCCAGCGACCCAGGTGGGCAAGGCTTTTTTCATCAATGGCTGCAATGAGGAGAATATCCGGCGGTGTCCGGACTCCGCGTAGGGTAAACCGATAATCCAGCAGGTTTTTTTCCACATGCTCAAAAAAGGGAACCTGCATGGGTAAAAGAAGGGCACAGAAAAAAGTAAGGCCCAGACCCGTGATCAGGGAAAGGGCTTTGTGGCGACTTTCAGGGGTTTGGGGTGAAAGGGGAAGGAAAAAGCCCGGAAAGCGGAGGCCCTTTTCAGAAGCCTTGGCATTTCCGGGGTTCAGACTGGAAAAAAAGGTCATGGCTCGAGAAGCCCTGCGGCTGTGCCGGAAAAGGTGTTTTTCGTCACATCAATGTGACCTGCGCCCAGGCCTTCAAAGTAAAAGAGATCTTTGAAATGCCCCTCCGTGAGTGTTCCGCCGCCGTGGACATAAGCCTTCCACAGCCCCTTTGTGGTGTCAAATTCTTTGAGGGTAAAGCGCGCATCCAGGCCGGAGCCTTGCAGGTCCACGGTCCTGTAAGGGTAGTCTCCCCCAGGGCTGTAAAAGCCCTGTACATCCCCGGAGGCCCAGATGCTGGGACGCGCGCCTGTGCTGGGAGCCAGAAAGATCATGTCTTTCATTTCCACAGAAAGGGAGCCGCTTGCGTCGGTGTAAGCGCCGCTGAGACTTGCCCGTCCCACTTCAAAGGCGGGAATGTGGAGTTGGGCGAGGGCCTCGGTGTTGGGGTTGCTGCCCGTATCAATCATGGAGAGCAGGGTGGTTGTGTCCATGTAGACGCCCAAGGTTAAGGCCTGCCAGTTTGCGGCATCAAAGGTACCCAGGGTTTCGCCCAGGTAAATGCCCGTTTGGGCGTCTTCGTTCTGGATGTGGGCGTAATACCCCACGGTTTCTCCTGACAAGCGCTGGTCTTCCCAGCCTTTCCCCTGGGTCAGCGTGCGCAGATCAAGGGGTGAGTCGGTCGTGTCCGTACTGAGGAAAAGCGTCCAGTTGTGGCGGGCATTACCCGTATAGCTGCCGCCTATCTGCATGCGGGCAATGCCCCAGGAGGCTTGGGGAAGATGGAGGATGTCAAGTTTGTGGTGCGGACCGCTTTCCGAATAAAGGGGACTGTCGTCTGTAAAATAGCCATCTCCGGAATTGAGCATAAAGGTACTGGCTTGGGGAATCAGAAGGGTGCTGTCATCGCCGCCGAGCCTTGTGGCCGTGTGAACGCCGCCCTGTACGTGCATCATGCCGATTTCCGGATAGAGATTGGATTCTCCCGCAGCTCCCATGAGGCCCTGGAAGACTCCGGTCTGGTTGGCTGGATCCCGGTAAAGGGCCAGAATCCGGGTTTCCAGGTTGTTCCCCACCTGACGACCCGCCATGAAGCCCGCAAAACTGCCCCCATCATAGGTGGTCTGAGAGCCATCCACATGGTTTTGCGCATAAATGCCTGTGCTGAGCAGACGGGGGGCCTGGTTTTGCGCTCCATCGTAGCGGCCAAGAAGGGTGACCGGCTGATGGGGGGCAGTGGTGCCCGGATGCCAGAGGGAGCTGGAATCCTTTTCGGTGGAAATGCCTCCCCAGAGGGCGTCCACGTGAACCCCATCGTCCAGGCTCAGCCTTCCTGTGAAGACCATGGGCATGTGCATGGGGCTGACAAAGGCCAGGGGACTCAGGGTCATTTTGTGGGTGTTGTATAGGGAAAGCGGAGTGAGCCAGTGGCCCTCAAGGGTGTTGTCCCTGTGGGATCCGGTAAAGAGGGTCTGGCCTCTGCCGTAGTAGAGTCCGTTCATGAAGGTGAGTGCGGCCTGGCCCGACACCATCCCCTGAGAATCCGAAGGCTGGAGAGTGGTTTGCGAAAGCCAGAATCCGTAGTCGCTTGTATTGTAATCCCACGTGTCGCCACGGGTTTGGGGAGAAGCGAGGCCGCCTGCCTGGAGCGTGGAAGGCAGGGTCTGGGCATGGGGAAGCTTCATGCTGGCAAAGCTGGCTCCTTCTCCCAGGCCGGTGTTGAGGTAAAGGAGGCCTGGCGCCTGGATTTCATCGATAATGGCGTAAGCGTTTTCGCCGTAGATACGTCCTTTGAGAAGATAGGTTTTGGCTCCGTAAAAGAAATTTTCAGAAAAGGAGGCCACGGTTTCGCCGCTTTGGTCTATGGCGCGGATATGAATCTGATGCAGCCCTTCCTTCAGATCCAGGACATGAATTTCTTCGGATCTGCTGGCCGTGCTGTTGATGGGCGTCCAGGTTTCATGGGTATCCAGGCGGTACTCAAAATAAAGATCCTGATTGGCCTCCACCATCCAGTTTCCGCGGGGCGCCGAGGTGAAGAGAGTGGCGCTGCTCAGGATGACCTCAGGCTCGGGCCGGGGTTCCGGGTCAGGTTCCGGTTTGGGCTCTGGTTTGGGTTCTGGCTCTGGTTTGGGCTCGGGTTTGGGTTGGGGTAAGATTTCTTCGCGGGTCTCGCTGATGGGGGGCGGGCCGGGAAGATAGTCTGTGGGGGATTCATCGGATGCGACAGACTGTGCGGCGGGCAGATCGGCAGATCGGCTCTGGGAAAGATCCGCTTCCGAAGGCAACAGGGGGGTGGGGCTGGCGCTTAAACGCGCGCCTTCTCCGGCCCTCCGGGAGGAAGAAAGGGGTTTGCCTTCTTCTTCTTTCCCGCTTTCCTCTGCGTCCTGGGAAGAGGTGTCCTGCTGATGCTGGCGCAGGGTTTCAGGAGGTGCAGACTGCGGAGCGCGTGGGGGTCTTCGTGCGGGAACGGACGTGGTCTGGCCTGGCAGCAGGTCCACCTGTATTTCCGGTATGGCGGGGTTATATACCTGGACGCGACCTCGGGCCACCAGAACCACAGTAAGGGCGTTCTGATGAAAGACGATGTAGTCCGTGCCCCGAACCCCTGCAACGGCGTTGGGTGTATGGATTTCAAAACGGTTGCCTGAGTCGGGTATGGCAATACGGCCGCTGGTTTCAGGGCTGATGATGGCACGCGCTTTGCCTCTGGGGAGGTCGATAATGCTGCTGCTTGTGTCTGCGTTGTGGAGGTATTCCCGTATGTCAATGCGGCTGCGCTCGGCAATGTCCAGGCGGTTGCCATCCGTGAAAACGAGACTGGCGCGGCCTTGGCTTCGCGTGCGGATTACATCCTGCACATACACCGGATCCTGAACGTGGACGGGAATGGCGGGCAGAGCTCCGCCTCTCAGCACGTCTACGATGCCAGAGACCTCGGCAAAATGGCCGATGGCCTCTTGTGGTGGATTCTGGCCGTAGGCAACGCCGGAAAACAGAAAAAGAAAAAGGATGCATGGGAAAAAACCGGATATTTTCATGGGAAAACAGCAGATTTTATGCATGGCGGCAACCTCCTTTGCGGAGCCGGGTGAAGCTTGGGATTAAAAACGGTATTCCATACCGGCCCCATAGACATTGCGGCGGTACGCATAGATGGGGATGTTGGAGTCATCCTCGTTGCCCGTGTAGCTGAGGGTGAAAAGCAACTTCGGGGAAATATCCCAGAGAATCTGGGTGGTCCAGGTATTGCTGCGGTTGTTGCGTTTCAGGCCAAAAACCGAATGCACCTTGTCATAGTCCTGCTTGAAATGTTCGGCGGAAAGGGAAATACGTACCTGGGCGTGTATGGGAAAAAGAAGGCCTGCGCCATAGCGATGCCCCTGATTTTGCCAGTTGGCACCTTCAGCGTCATCCTGAATGTACTCGTATCGCAGATGAAAGAGGCCCTGGGCCTGGGCAAAGGAATAAAAATAGGCGGTGGCTGCGCTGTAAACATGGCTGTCCCGGTTTTCGTCGGGGTGACGGGCGCTTTGCAGCATTTCCCGCCGTGCATAGCCTGCGGAAAGACGAACCATGTGACTGGGGTGCAGCTGAAAAAAGAGGGTGGGCCTGAGCCCCATGGTGTCCATGTATTCCCGTTCATGCAGCCAGGCCCGGTTCCAGAAAAGGGGCAGGCCGAGATTGCCCTGGCGGAAGTGCCAGGCCGGGGTGAGGGCCATGGAAGGAAGAAGGATGTTGTGGCTGGAGGTGTCCTTATATGTGTTGGCGCTTAAGGCAAATTGCGCATTCAGGGACCAGGGACGATCCAGGAGGGGATTGAAGCTTGCCTGAAAGGTGGTGAGAAGGCCTGTGTCCTTTTCTCCTGTGATATCCACGCCTGTGATGGTGCTGGAAGGTTTGGCGACCACGTTGTCATCATAGCGCACCTCTGCTCCCAGGCTGAAGCGCCACTTCCGGTGCGTCTCCATGAGCCGGGTGAGGGATTGGCTGTATTCCCGGGCAAAATCCGCCTGATCCGGGTCCGGCGCCATGGTGGAAAGGGCCTCCAGGCTGTTTTTTGCCTGGCGGATCTTGCCTTCCTGGACGTGGAGTATGGCAATCTGAAGTTCGGCGGATGTGGTGAGGGCGGGGTTCAGGTCCATGGATTTCCGGAAGGCTGCAATGGCTTTTTGGCTGTTGCCCATGCGGGCAAGGGTCAGCCCTTTGAGAAAGGCGATCTGGTCTGGCAGGACTCCCTCGCTTTCCGCCTGGAGGATGTACATTCTGGCTTCGGGAATCTCTTCCATGCGGATCAGGACTTCTATGAGTTCGATATAGGCATCCTGGACCCTGGGGCTGAGTCTCAGTGCTTCACGGTATTGGCTGGCTGCCTTTGCATAATCGCCTGTCTGCTTGTACACCAGCCCCAGATAGAAGGCGGCGACGGAAGAGGCGGGCACCTGCTGACGGGCCAGGATGAGGAGTTCCAGGGCTTCTTCAAAGCGTTCCTCCTGGTATTCGGAAATGGCCTTTTGCAGCAGGCTGCTTTGCCCATCGCTGCCTTGGGCGTACAAGGCAGGAGGGGAAAAGGCTCCGGAGACCATGAGCCAGAGAAAGAACAGCAGAAGAGATCTTTTCATGGGCGGCTTCCCTGTTTTTTGAAGCAGTGGCGGGTGCCATCTGCCTGGGTAAAAGGACCATGCCCTTGTCATGGATGGGGGAACGCTGTAAAAATAAGGCGTATGCGGCCTTTTGTCCGAATGGCCCATTATATCGGAATTTCCGGCAAAAAGTAAATACTGTAAAGTAGTCGGCATGGTTTGCCTGGAAGGACGGAAAAAGGCCGATGCCGGGAAGAGAGAGGCTCTCAGGGGAGGTGTCATGGGCTGGATGCGGAGATGGCTGAGGGGACTGGTTCTTGGGGTATGTGTGCTGTCCATGACAGGCTGCGGAACCCTTTTATATCCGGAGCGCAGGCAGGCGACGCTTCAGGCGGATCCCGCAGGGCGGCGTATTGATCCTGCGGTGGCTGTGCTGGATGCGGCCTGCCTTGTCTTTTTCATTATTCCGGGTATTGTGGCCTTTGCCGTGGATTTTGCCACAGGCGCCATTTACCTGCCCTCGGGAAGTTCTTCCTCCCTGAAAGGGGAAAACCAGGATCTCCTGGCAGAGGACAGGCCGCATCCGGATCTGGCGACCATTGAGGCCTTTGTGCTGGCGCGGACGGGCATTCCCGTGGATATGAGGGATCCCCGGTTGGAAGCCTTCGTGCTGGATCGTTCGACGTTTTTTTAAAAGAACTTTCCAGGACCTTAGAGTACGGAAGGCACGGGTCCTGGAAAGGAGCAGTACTCTACATGGCATCCTTAAAGGTTTTGCGCATGCGGAATTCGGTCTGTTTGCCGTTGTTCCACTGGTTGACAGGGCGAAGATAGCCCACCACCCTGGAGTAGACCTCTGTGGGGCCTTCGCAGGTGGTGCATGCGGTTTTTTCTCCTCGCATGTATCCGTGGAGAGGGCAGACGCTGAAGGTGGGGGTCAGGGTGAAATAGGGCAGTTTGTAGTTGTCTGTTATTTTGCGCACCAGATTGCGGGTGATGGCGGGATCCCGGATTTCTTCCCCAAGGAAGGTATGGAGTACGGTACCGCCCGTGTATTTGGCCTGAAGATCATCCTGATGATCGAGAACGGTGAAAAGATCATCGGAGTAGTTCACCGGCAGGTGGGTGGAGTTGGTGTAGAAGGGATCGCCTCCGTTTTTGAAATCCTCCTCATTGGCGCAGAGAATATCCGGATACATTTTTTTGTCTTTCAGGGCGAGAGAGTAGGACGTGCCTTCCGCAGGGGTGGCTTCTAAATTGAAGATATCCCCGGTTTCGTTCTGAATCTCCTCAAGACGCTTGCGGATGTGATCCATAATGGAAAGGGCAAAGCGATGCCCTGCCTCGGAGGCGATGTCTTCGCCCAGGAAGTTGAGGCAGGCCTCGTTCATGCCATTGATGCCGATGGTGGAAAAATGATTTTTCCAGTAAACCCCCGTGCGTTCCTTGATGTGCCGCAGATAAAACTTGGAGTAGGGGTAGAGGCAGCCATCGGTGAATCGCTCCAGAACCTTGCGCTTGATCTGCAGCGATTCCTTGGCAAGATCCATGACATTATCAAGAAGGGTTTTGAATTCCTCTTCCGTATCCGCAAGGTAGCCGATGCGGGGAAGGTTGATGGTGACCACCCCGATGGAGCCTGTGAGGGGGTTGGCCCCGAAAAGTCCACCCCCCCGTTTGCGCAGTTCCCGGTTGTCAAGGCGCAGGCGGCAGCACATGGACCGGGCATCGTCGGGATCCATGTCCGAGTTCACAAAGTTGGAAAAATAGGGGATGCCGTATTTCCCCGTCATTTTCCAGATGGCTGTCATGCGGGGGTTGTCCCAGTCAAAATCTTTGGTGATGTTGTAGGTGGGAATGGGGAAGGTGAAGACCCGGCCCCGGGCGTCGCCTTCCATCATCACTTCGGCAAAGGCCTGGTTGAGAAGATCCATTTCCGCCTGGAAATCCCCGTAGGTGATATCCATATCCCGGCCCCCCAGGACCACAGGCACGTCCTTGAGAATGCCCGGTACGTTGAGATCCATGGTGATGTTGGTGAAGGGGGTCTGGAAGCCGACCCGGGTGGGGATGTTGATGTTGAAGACAAACTCCTGAAGGGCCTGTTTGATTTCCACATAATCGAGCTGATCGTAGCGGATAAAGGGGGCGAGGAGGGTATCGAAGTTGGATACGGCCTGAGCACCTGCGGCTTCCCCCTGAAGGGTGTAGAAGAAGTTGACAAGCTGGCCCAGGGCTGAGCGGAAATGGCGGGGAGGGGCGCTTTCCACCTTGCCGGAAACCCCTTTGAAGCCCTGGCGCAGCAGGTCCTGAAGATCCCAGCCCACGCAGTAGACGGAAAGGAGACTCAAGTCATGGATGTGCATATCCCCGTCTTTGTGCGCCCGCCGAACTTCCGGTGGATAAATACGGTTCAGCCAGTATTCCGCTGTGATGTCTGAGGAAATATAGTTGTTCAGCCCCTGGAGCGAGTAGCTCATGTTGCTGTTTTCTTTGATTTTCCAGTCCATCTGGCGGAGATAGTTGTCCACAAGGTCCCCGTTGACCCGGGTGACGATGTTGCGGAGCTGGGAGCGCTGCTCCCGGTAGATGATGTAGGCCTTGGCTGTCTGGAGATAGGGAGAGTCCAGAAGTACGCGCTCCACAATATCCTGGATGGCTTCCACATCCGGAGAGGGTCCAAGGCGCATGTCTTTAATGAGGGTGAGAACCCGGAGGGTGAGCTTGCGGGCTTCCCTTTCACCAAATTCTCCTGTGGCCTTGCCTGCCTTGGTGATGGCTGCGGTGATCTTGGAGGAGTCGAATTCGACAATACGGCCGTTGCGTTTTCTGATACTTTCAAGCATGGGATCTCTCGGTTTTTTTAGGGTTCATCCGGGATGTTCCGGAACGCTGACGATGGGAGTGCCTGCGAGAAAAGAGGCGGATTTCAAGGTGACTGCGCGCCTTGACTTTGCCAAGGATAAGGGAGGTGTAAGGGGAAGTCAAGACTATATGCTGTGTTTGTTTCTGGTTTTTATGTCTGTATATTGTGGTCGATGGGGGATCTGCCTGGTTTTTTGGGAAAAAACAGGGGGCAGGGCAAGCCTTGGGAACCGCATTTTTTTGCCCGGATTCTGACCGGGTCAGAAAACAGTGAACAGGGAGGTTTTATGGGATGGGGTAACAAGCCCGTACATCGGCAACAGATGGTTCCCTGGTACGATACCCGGCTTGCATGCAGAGTGGCCTTCTGGCTTCTGTTGCCGTTTTTTGTGTTCAGTCTGGTGGGGATTTTCGAGGCTCTGCAGACGGAGCCCTGGCGCCAGAACATCTGGGTGCCTCTGGTCATGGCCCTGATCAGCCTGTGGCTCATGGTGCGCATGGGCTTACGGGTGACCCGACGGCGGTCAGGGACGGTTACTCCGGAGAAAGGAGGCATTCCATGAAATGGTGGACAATGCGGGCTGTGGCTCCCCAGATTACGGCGTCTTCTCCTATGGGATAGCGCAGTTCGGTCCAGTCCGGCTCCCTTCCGTGAAAGCCCTGGCGCTGATGGGTTTCCATCAGGCCTTGGATGGGGATGTCCAGAACCCTGGAGATTTCTGCGGGATCAAGGGTCAGGGGGCCAGCGCCCTGCCACCATCCGGCGAGAACTTCAATGCAGACATTGTTCAAGGTCATGAAATGGCCCATGGATCCGATGATGCGGACCTCCTCGGAGGGGATGTTGAGCTCTTCTTTCAGCTCCCGCAGGGCTGCATGGGTGCTGTCCGGATCCCTGGGGTCAATATGACCGCCTGGCAGAGCCACCTGACCGGCCCAGGTGTAGTGGGGGTGGGGAGCCTTCTGGATGGCCAGGAGTTTGGGCTCGGATTCCGGTGTGAGCAGAAAGGATACGGCAGCAGGTCGTATCCTCTGTGACGGAGGACCGGGATGGGGATGGCGGAGGATGATATTCTGATACGTTTCGGGAAAAGACTTCATTTTTCGTGGTTTCCTGTGTTCAGAATTTTCAGGATGCGCAAAAAGGTTTCCGGCGGAACATAACCGGGTCTTGAAAAGAGCCCCTCGCCTCCGGAGGAAAGAAAAATATGGGCCGGAACACCGCTGACCCGGAATTTTCGGGCAAAGGCCGTATTCCTGTCCACATCAATCCGCGCACTGATGAAGTGGGTGTTGAGGTATTGGATCACCTCTGCGTCCGCGAGGGTTTTTTCCTCCATGGTACGGCACCAGGAGCACTGGCTGCTCTGGAAATAAAAATAAACTTTTTTTTCTTCCTGTGCGGCCTGCTCCAGGGCTTTGTTGTGGGGTGTCCAGGCGAGGGACTGGGCGGAAGCGAGGCTTGCCATGAAAAGAAAAAGCAAGGTCAGGGTGAGACGGTGGAAAATGGACATTGGAAATCTCCTTATGGCTGTAAGCCTAGGGAAGGAACATGAGCCTTCCCATCTGGTTGGTCATGAGGAGCAGGCCGCTTGTGACAAGAAGAATGCCTGCGGTGATATTGGCTGCACGTAAAAAGGGTTTGGCTTTGCGGACAAAAGCCATGAGCCGTGCTGCGGTAAAGGCCAGTAGCGCAAAGGGCAGGGCCAGGCCGAGGGCGTAGACAGAAAGCAGGAGAATGCCCTGCTCCAGGCTTTCCCGGGTGCCGGCCATAACGAGGATGGATCCGAGAAGGGGGCCGATGCAGGGACTCCAGCCTGCGGCAAAGGCCATTCCGATGAAAAAGGCGGCGAGTCCATGAACAGGTCTGGTTTTCAGATGCACCCGTTTTTCGGTCTGGAGAAAGGGAATTCGTAAAAGGCCCATGAGGTGAAGGCCAAAGACAAGAACAAGGCTTCCCCCGACCATGCGCACCCAGCCCCCGTTTTGGGAGAGGAGCTGGCCCAGGAATGTGGCGGATGCCCCCAGGGCGATGAAGACCAGGGAAAAACCCGCAATAAAGCCCAGGGTGGTGAGGCGTATTCTGCGTTGGGCTCCAGGGGAGGGGCCCTTTCCCAACTCATCCATGGAAACGCCTGAAATGAAACTGAAGTAGGCCGGTATCAGGGGGAGGATGCAAGGAGACAGAAAGGACAGAATCCCGGCGCTGAAGGCGGCGATGAGGGGAACGGGTTCCACAAGGAGCATGGCTTCTCCATAGAGATGTTTGGAGTTCAGAAATCCGCAATCCCTTAAGGAACTTCTGGGATGCGCACGCTGAATGAGAGCCTTTGGGGCACATCTGGTTACGGGAGATTGGCAGAAAGTTCCCTGGAACGATCCCGGGCCGCGACCAGAGCCCGAAGAATGAGATCCTCAAATCCGCCATCCCGGAGTACGGCAAGGGCTGCGGCCGTTGTGCCCCCAGGCGAAGTGACCCGCTGTCTTAAGGTTGCGGCGTCGGCTTCCCCGGTTTCCAGAAGAGCCACCGCGCCTTTGAGAGTCTGAACGGTGAGTGTCAGGGCGTCCTGAGAGGAGAGCCCAAGGCTTTCTCCGGCCCGGATCATGGATTCGGCAAAAAGAAAAAGATAGGCCGGTCCGGATCCCGAAAGGGCGGTGAGGGCGTCCATGAGGCTTTCCGGAATCACACAGACCTTTCCCATGGCGGACATGAGGGCCATGGCCTGTTCCATATCCGGATCCCGCACGCCCGCCCCCCGGCTGATCCCGGACATGCCACAGCCCACAAGGCAGGGTGTGTTGGGCATCACCCGTATGGGAACCAGAAGATCTTTCTGACTTGGACTGAGAGAGGCTTTGAGATGTTTTTCAAGAAAATGCAGGGAGATACCCGCTGCAATGGAAAGAATGAGTTTTTTTCGGGACAGGGTGCTGTAGCGTTTGTCCTGGGTGAGGCTTGCGAGCAACGCTTCCATCTGCTGGGGCTTGACCGCCAGAACAAGAATATCGGCGCGCATGAAGACGTCCATGCTGTCTTCTGTGGTCTGAATACCGAATCTGGAAGTCATGAGATCCCGCCGCAGAGGATCCGGATCCGCCGCAAGGATGTGGTGGGAAGGGAGGTCAAGGCCATGACGCAAGGCCTGTATCATGGCTTCGGCCATATTCCCTGCGCCGATGAAGCCGATTTGTTTTTGGGAAAGGGGCATGAAAAAACTCCTTGTCAGGGTAGGGAGGGGCGAGGCCTTTTCATTCAGCCTACAAGGATATGCACCAAGTTTGCCCATGATACAAGACCCAGATGGTCGGGCCTTCGGGTCCAGAGTGGGGGGAATGCGGATGCCTGCGGGGCTTGCTCCCGATTCTTGACGGGTGCGGGCGGCATGCCGTATGCTGCACCCTTATGATCGTTCAGCCCGTTTTCATCTTCTGGTCCCACGGGGTTTCCTGCACGGGGACAGGAAAGAAAATGGGTTTTTACCGCCCCTTTTAAGAATGTGTGGGGGCATTTTTCTTATCCGGATAAAAATGAGGTTTTTTCCCATGTTTGTTTTCGGAAATTTTTTTGTGGCTCTGGCCAAGATCACTCAGGTGGTATTAACCCTTTACATGTGGATTCTCATTGCCAGGGCGCTTTTATCCTGGGTGAACCCCGATCCCCACAATCCCATTGTACGATTTTTACATCAGGTGACGGACCCTGTGATGGACAGGGTCCGCAGAATTCTTCCCCTGCAGTTCGGAGGAATTGATTTTTCTCCCATCCTTATCATCCTCGCCATTGTTTTTCTGCAGGAATTTCTGGTGACAACCCTGTACAACATGGGTGTGATGATGGGACGCTGAAACGGTTGCAGCGCATGCCTTGAGAGAAGGGGCATGCTTTGGGGCTTCCTCCATAGGGAGAAAAAACGCCATGGCAAGAATTGATGCTTTTTTTAAGCTCATGCACGACCAGGGGGCTTCGGACCTCCATCTCGTTGCGGGTCAACCCCCGGCCCTGCGGATCAATGGGGAAATGGAGCGGGTGAAATACAAGGTTCTCGATAATGACGAGCTGCGCTCCATGCTGTATGAGATCTGTCCTGAGGATAAGATCAAAAGCTTTGAAGAAACCGGGGATGTGGATTTTGGCTATGAGATTCAATCTCTGGCCCGGTACAGGGCCAATTATTTTCTCCAACGCAATGGGGTGGGGGCTGTGTTCCGGGAGATTCCCACCACCATCCTCACGGCAGAGCAGCTGGGACTGCCCACGGTGATTTCCAAGCTTGCCCTCCTGCCCAGAGGCCTTGTGCTGGTCACAGGCCCCACGGGTTCGGGTAAATCCACCACCCTGGCCGCCATTCTGGATGTGGCCAACCGACACAGAAAAGACCACATCATTACGGTGGAAGACCCCATTGAGTTTGTGCATAAAAGCCAGAGCGCCCTTGTAAACCACAGGGAAGTGGGCACGCATACCAAGAGTTTTTCCGCAGCGCTGCGGGGGGCCCTGCGCGAGGACCCGGATATCATCCTTGTGGGCGAGATGCGGGATCTGGAAACCATCTCCCTTGCCATTGAAGCGGCCAGCACGGGGCATCTGGTTCTTGCCACCCTGCACACCAACAGTGCGGCGAAGACCATCGACCGCATCATTGAGGTGTTTCCCGCCAATCAGCAGTCCCAGGTGCGCTCTACCCTGGCGGACAGCATCCGCGCTGTGATTTCCCAGACCCTGTTCAAACGCATTGACCAGAAGGGCCGTGTTGCGGCCATGGAGATTCTCATTGCCAATCCTGCGGTGCGTAACCTGATCCGGGAGGGCAAAACCTTTCAGATTGCCTCCATGATACAGACGGGAAAGAAGTATGGCATGCAGCTTCTGGATGACGCCATCATGAATCTTTATACCCGGGGTGTGATCAGTGCGGATGACGCCTATTCCAAGGCCAATGAAAAATCGCGTTTTGTGAATTTCCTGAAAAATCCGCCCCTGGATTTCACGGAGGTCTGACAGGAAAAGGTCGCAAGGCTTTTGAAAAGGGACGTAGCGCCATGAAAAAACAGGAAATAGATCATATTCTCACCCAGATGCTGGATTTCAGGCAGAATGTGTCAGATCTTAATTTTACCGCAGGCCGTCCGCCCCAGGTGGAAAGTGACGGGCGTCTGCAGGGCGTTCCCATGGATCCTCCTCTGCCATCCCTCACGCCCTATCAGACGGAAGTGCTGGCCCTGACCCTCATTGGCCGGAACAGGCGCATGGCCCAGCAACTGGTGAGGGACGGATCCTGCGATCTTTCCTACAGCCTTCCGGGTAAGGCCAGATTCCGCGTGAACGTCTTTTCCCAGTCCGGGGGGAATTACTCCACGGTGCTGCGGAAGCTGGAGGCGCGCATTCCCAGCATTGAAACCCTGGGGCTTCCGGAGGTTTTCCATCAGGTGGCTGCAGAAAAAAACGGGTTGATTTTTGTAACCGGAGCCACGGGATCGGGAAAGTCCACAAGCCTTGCCGCCATTCTGGACGCCATTAACACGAGCCAGGAGGTGCATGTGGTCACCCTGGAGGATCCGGTGGAGTACCAGCATCCCCAGAAAAAATCCACCTTTAATCAGCGGGAACTGGGTGTGGATTTCCCGGATTACAGCACAGGTCTGCGTGCAGCCCTGCGACAGGCGCCCAAGGTGATTCTGGTGGGAGAGATGCGGGATCGGGATTCGGTGGAGATCGGGCTTCGTGCTGCGGAAACCGGGCACCTGGTTCTGACCACCCTGCATACCGTGGATGCGGGAAAGACCGTGAACCGCATTGTGGGGATGTTTGATAGTGAAGAGGAAAGGCAGATGCGCATCCGCCTGGGGGATTCGGTGAAGTGGATCATCTGCCAGCGGCTTTTACCCAAGGTGGGGGGCGGGCGGGTTGCAGCCTTTGAAATCCTTGGAACCAGTCTGCGGGTCAAGGAAATTATCATGCATGGGGAGTCTGAGGGCAAAACCTTTTATGAAATGATCCAGGCCGGGCGGCACAGAGGCATGTGCACCTTTGATGATTCCATCCTCCACCTGTATGAAAAGGGCCTGATCACCGAGGCAACGGCCCTTTCCTATGCCTCCAGGCGGGAGACCGTGGGCAGGGGGCTGGATCAGATCAAGGCAGCCCGGGGGGAAAGCACCACGGACATCAGCAACCTGGAAATTGACCGGGGTTACGGTCGGCGGCGGGAGGGCTTTTAAATGGTTGCGGAAGAAGGCATGACCCTGGTGTGTGAAGGTTGTCAGAGCGCATTTCGTGTTCCGTCCGGAAAAATTCCACCAGGAAAGACCGTGGCTGTGACCTGTCCGAAGTGTCGCCATCGTTTTTCCTTTACAGCGCCGGATGGAGGGCGGAGTAAAGAAGCGTTTCCGCGGTCACCGGCCTCCATGGAGGGGGGACGGGAAAACAGCCCTGCGGTTTCTGCCCTGACCTTTGCCGAAGAGGAGGGGGAACGGGCCCTGGTGTGTGTGGAAGATCCGGATCTTCTGGATGAGATACGGCACACTCTGGAGCTCATGGAGTACCAGGTCATGTGCGTGGGCGCGCCCCATGAGGCGCTCAAGGTTCTGCGCATGCACACCTGTCATCTGGTGGTGGTGTATGAGGGGTTTGGCGAGGTGAGTGCGGAGCGCAATTCCGTACTTTTGTACCTGGAGCGTTTGCCCATGATGCTGCGCAGGGAGATGTTTGTGGTGATGCTTTCCCAGCGTCACAGCACCCTGGATTCCCTGGTGGCCTTTGTCCGGAGTGTCAACCTTGTGGTAAATGTGCGCCATGTTCCTGATCTGGAACGTCTTCTGAAGCAGGGGATTGCGGATTCCAGGCATTTCTATGAGGTTTTTCTGGAAGCTCTGAAAGAGGAGGGGCGGCGCTGACTCGTGTCCATTTGAAAGAAATAGGGACATGCCCCGTCCGAGGGGAAATTCAGGATGTGCCTTTTTGGGGATCCGGACAGAAGCCCGTTTTGTCCGGATCCTTATGTGTTTCATTGCAGGCGTTGGCTGAGGAGGCGCAGACCTTCAAGGGTGAGATTGCTGTCCACAAGCTCAATGGTGCGGGAGACGGCCTGCATGAGGGGCGCAAGGCCGCCTGTGGCAATGACCTTGGCGGGGCCTTCCATCTCTTCCCGGATTTTGTCCACCATGCCATCCACCAGTGCGGCATAGCCATGGAGAATACCAGATTTGAGACTGCTTTCCGTGTCCTTGCCGATGACGTTTGCGGGCGGGTTGAAAAGGGCCACCCTGGGCAGCTTGGATGCTCTCTGGAAAAGGGCATCCGCAGCAATGGCAATGCCTGGAGAGATGGCGCCACCCAGGTATTCTCCCTGGGTGGAGATCACATCAAAGGTGGTGGCGGTTCCAAAGTCAATGACAATGAGGGCCTGGGCATAGCGATGGTAGGCGGCCACGGCGTTGACAATGCGGTCTGCACCCACCTCCGCAGGGTTGGTATAGAGGATGGGCATCCATCCCCGGACCGAGGCGGCCGTGATCCAGTGGGGCGGAGCGCCGCTGAGACGGCGTCGGCAGAAGGCGTCCAGTACCGGAGCCATGGGGGGTACTACGCAGGAAATGATGGTTTTTTCAATGCTCTCCAGGGGAATATCCGCATCTTGAAAAAGATTTTTGATGAGCACATAAAATTCGTCGGCCGTGGTATCCCGCCTGGACGGTACGCGCCAGTCTTTGCGGAGTACATCCTTTTCGAAAATACCGATCACGGTGTTGGTGTTTCCGACATCAATCACCAGCAGCATGGGACCTCCTCGTAGGGTTTGTGGGAAAAGCGTGGGAACATTCCTGCAAACCCGAAACTTTGTCAAGGAAGATATGCGGCCCAAGTGGGGACTTGCGGGAGGAGGCGGGATTTTTAAGGGCGCGCCCGTTCAATGGCATCCAGCACATCGAAGGCGGCCCGTGTGGCAGCCACATCATGGACCCGGATAACGGATACCTTGGCCTGGGCGGCGAGGATGCTGGTGGTGAGCGTGCCGGCCAGAACCTCGGTGCTGGAGGGCGCGGGTTCTCTACCATGGCGGGTGGTGAGGGTACGGAGGAAGCGTTTGCGGGAAGCGCCCAGAAGAAGCGGGTAGCCCAAGGATCGGAAGGCATCCAGGTTGGCGAGAATCTGAAGGTTGTCTTCCAGAGTTTTTCCGAATCCAATGCCCGGATCCACCAGAATCCGATCCCTTTCAAGGCCTCCTGCCACCGCTGCTTTTATTTTTTCTTCCAGAAAAATCATGATTTCATGGATCGTATCGGCATAACCGGGGGCAAGCTGCATGGTCTGCGGGGTGCCTTGCATGTGCATCAGAATACATGCGGCGCCCGTGTCTGCGCATAGGCTCAGCATATCGGGATCGCCCAGTGCGGAGATGTCGTTGACCATATCCGCTCCGGCTTCAAGGGCACCTTGGGCTACCTTGGCCTTGTGGGTGTCGATGGAAATGGGGATGTCGGTTTCCCTGCGAAGCTCCCGGATAAGGGGAAGAACCCTGCGGCACTCCTCTTCTGCGGAAACGGGCTGGGAAAAGGGGCGGGTGGATTCCCCTCCGATATCCAGGATATCCGCGCCCTGGGCAATGAGATTGCGGGCATGGGAGAGGGCGGCTTCAAGGTCGAGATAGCGGCCACCGTCGGAAAAGGAGTCTGGGGTGCAGTTGAGGATGCCCATGATGGCGCAGCGATCCCTGACCACAAGGCTGCCCCGGGCTGTGCGTAAGAAAAGACCGGACATGGATGGCCTTAAGCATAAGGGGGAAAAGAAACCGGGTCCTTTTTTTTGGGAAAAACAAGGACCCGGACAAGAGGGGAGTCGGCCTGTCAGAATCAGGGGGTCTGGGGAGGCCTTGGGTTTTCTGTCTCCGATTTTTCTTCTGCTTCTGCATGCGGAAGATCTTCTTCGGTGCGGACCTTTTCTTCGGATGCCTCCCCATCCATGGCATCTTCGCTGTTCACCGAGGGCTTCATGGCAGACCGGGGCTGGGGCGGAGGATCGTAAAGGTTGTCATCCTCCTCCATTTCCGGAAGGTGGGAGGGAAAGACGATGTCCGGTTTGATTGAAAGGATGAGGTCATCCAGTTCCTTGCCGGATACGGTTTCTTTCTCAAGGAGCATATCCGCAAGTTTATGCAGAATTTCAAGGTGATGGGTGAGGACATCCAGGGCACGGGTGTAAGCCCCGTGGATGAAGGCTGCGATTTCAGAATCAATCTTACGGGCCGTCTCGTCGGAGTAATCCCGGCTCTGGCCGATCTCCCGGCCAAGGAAAATCTGTTCGTCTCCTTTGGCGTAGGAAATGGGGCCCAGGTCTTCGCTCATGCCCCAGGAGCGCACCATGCGCTGGGCCACATCCGTGGCCTGCTTGATATCGTTTGCGGCTCCTGTGCTGATGCGCTTGAAGATAAGCTCTTCGGCTGCTCGGCCGCCAAAGGCCACGGAAAGTCCGCTGATGAGCTGGTCTTTGTAACGGAAAGCACTTTCATCGGGAAGGAACCAGGTGATGCCTGCGGCCCGTCCCCTGGGGATAATGGTGATCTTGTTCACAGGGTCTGTGAAGGGCAGCAGCCTTGCCACAAGGGCGTGCCCTGCCTCGTGGTAGGCTGTGACTCTTTTTTCTTCTTCGCTCATGACATTGGATTTGCGCTCAAGCCCCATATAGACTTTGTCTTTGGCGTCTTCAAAGTCCTTCATGTCAAGGAAGTCTTTGTTGCGTTTGGCAGCAATGAGGGCGGCTTCATTCACCATGTTTTCAAGGTCTGCTCCGGAAAACCCGGGCGTGCCCTTGGCCAGAACTTTGACATTCACATCCTTGGCAATGGGAGAACGCTTCATGTGTACCCGCAGGATGGCTTCCCTTCCGGCAATGTCGGGCAGAGGAACGACCACCTGACGGTCAAAGCGGCCGGGCCGGAGCAGGGCCGGGTCCAGTACATCCGGACGGTTCGTGGCGGCGATGAGGATCACGCCTTCGTTGGACTCAAAACCATCCATTTCCACAAGCATCTGGTTTAAGGTCTGTTCCCGTTCGTCATGGCCTCCGCCAAGACCAGCGCCGCGCTGGCGGCCCACGGCGTCGATTTCATCGATGAAGATGATGCAGGGTGCGTTTTTTTTCCCCTGGTTGAAAAGATCCCGGACACGGGAAGCCCCCACACCCACGAACATTTCCACAAAATCGGAGCCGGAAATACTGAAAAAGGGAACCCCTGCCTCACCGGCCACAGCCCGTGCAAGGAGGGTTTTGCCCGTACCCGGTGAGCCGGTGAGAAGGACACCCTTGGGAATGCGGCCACCCAGGCGGGTAAATTTTTTCGGGTCCCGGAGAAAATCCACAATCTCCTGCAACTCTTCCTTGGCTTCCTCCACACCGGCCACATCCACAAAGGTGACCCGCGTGGTGTTTTCGTCCATGAGGCGTGCCCGGCTTTTGCCAAAGCTCATGGCCTTACCGCCGCCTCCCTGCATCTGACGCATGAAGAAAATCCACACCCCGATGAGCAGAAGCATGGGCAGCCAGGATACCAGCACGGAGACAAACCAGGGGGATTCCGCCGGGGGTTTGGCCTTGATGGCAACACCCTTGGCGCGGAGCATGGGAATGAGGTCCGGATCTTCAGGAGAAAAGACTTTGAATCTCTGATTGGTCTGGGTGACCACAAGGAGATCTCTGCCCTGTATGGTCACATTGGCGATCTGTTCTCTGTCCACCATGGCGAGGAAATCGGAATATCCGATGTTTTCTTCGGTATACTGGGGCTGGTTGAAGATGTTGTACAGCATGATCATCATGAGGATGATTACGAGCCACAAGGATAAATTTTTGTAAAATGGGTTCAATGCGCCCTCCTGGAGCGTGGAAGTTTGTCCGTAAAAAAACGGTGCGGGCAAAACGTCCTGCATATAGTAACCATCATGGCACACTAGGCAAGTAAAAGTTAAAGGCCACGGTCCTCTGCCTGGGGCCATCCTGGCTGCGGGAGTCTTCCGGATCCGGAAAACCGGATTCCTTATAGCACATTCTTAAAAAATTCGTGAGAGATCTTGATATTTTCTCATCCATTTTCACTTCTCCATGAAAGCCATAGGGGCTCTTCAGAAGAAGAAAGAGGGGATAAGGAGGCATCCGGCGGCAGGCCAGGCACCCAGAGAATTTCTTTCTCCCTTGCCACGACAGGCCGCATGGCTCTCAGGTGCAGGGGGACTTTTGCCTCGGAAAGAAGGGGAAAAATCTTGCGGGATCCTCCCCTTCCTGCGGGCCGCATGCGGTCTCCGGGAATAAGGGCGCGCAGGATCAGGGGAAAGCAGCTTGGGGGAATGGCCTGATGGATACCAGGAGCCAGAGATGGCGGAGGGTCCGCGCTGATTCTCAGTCGGCCCAGGCCCGGAGGCAGAGGAATTTCCTGGGGCAGGCACTCAGGCAGTAAGAGAAGCTGTCGAAAGGTAGGCACGGGATCTTCCTTGTGGCGCAGGGCGTGGGGCGAGCGCAGGATTTCCAGTATGCCCGCGGAAAGACGGACGAGAAGTTTTCCCGGTAGATGGCATTGCCTGGATTCTTTTTGGTTTAAAAGAGTCGTGATGGCTTCGATGTGGGTCTGGGTGATGGCCTGGGTATTTCCCGTGAGTTCCTGGATTGCATGTCGGAGGACGCGGGCCTGGAGGCCTGGGGGAAATCCGGAAAGTCCTGGGGCATCCAGGTGGCGGGTGCCGGGAGCCTCGTAAATAAGGAGGGAGGCGAAGGTTTCCCGGACGAGGGAGGAAAGCCAGAGGTTTTCTTTTTCCGCAATATCCCCTGTGCGCAGAAGGGTTTTTTTTATGGCGGGGTTAAATTCCCTTTCGAGGAGAGGCAGCAGAATGTGGCGGATCCGGTTTCGTAGAAAGCGCGTATCCTGGTTGGAGGCGTCTTCTTTCCATGTAAGGCCTTTTCCCAGAAGATAGGCAAGAATGTGGCTGCGGTGCAGCCCCATGAGGGGACGTAGGATCTGCTTTCCCCGGGAAGCGGGAATGCCCTGGAGTCCATCGGGCCCGCATCCCCGGATGAGGTTCATGAGAATCTGTTCCACCCTGTCATCGGCATGATGGGCTGTGGCGATGCGGGTGTAGCCGAAACGGGCGCACAGGGTTTCAAAAAAAGCGTAGCGCGCCATGCGTCCGGCTTCCTCAATGCCGTATTTTCTGAAATCCCGGTCCAAAAAGGCCCTGTGGCGATGGAAGGCAAGGCCCAGCCGGTCCGCCTGCTCTGCCACAAACGATTCCTCTTCATCCGCCTCGGGTCTGAGGCCATGGTTCAGGTGGGCAACGGCCAGGGAGGCTCCATGCCTGGCCTGGAGATCGCTGAGGCCATGGAGAAGGGCCATGGAGTCCGCACCACCGGATACGGCAACGAGGATCCGGTCTTGGGTGTGTGCGATGCCGTGGTGTTTCAGGCTTGCCCAGAGATTTTCAAGAAAAAAGGCGATATTGTCCATGGGGGCTCATATGGGGATGAAAAAAGGGCGTTTTGCGCCTTGAAGGTCATGAGAAAAAAAGGGCGTCTGGCCTGCGGGGTCTGCTGCGTTTTTATCGCAGGATACGGGCAGGGGATGGGACTTTGCCGATCGCATCAAGAATACCTTGTCAAGAAGCTTCAAGATCTGTATAAGGAGGCCGATGAATGAGCCTCCAGGGGCATCCTGGTCGGCCGCTACGTAACATACCCCCGCGAACCTCGTCAGGTCCGGAAGGAAGCAGCGATAAGTGATGCGGTATGTGTCGTGGTTCGATCCCGGCCAGGATGCCCCTGGAGGCTTGTTTTTTTATGGAAGCGCAAGGCTTTTTTTCCATGAAGCCACAGCATTTTTGCGGTGTTTCTTGACACTGTACATGGCCTTGTCCGCCAAGAGCAGCAGATCTTTTTTGCTGCGGGCGTCGTCCGGATAAACGGCAAAACCAAGGCTTGCCGTAACCCGGACAGGGGCCTGCGGCCCGGAAGTCAGGTAGGGCGTACGACGGATGGTCTCAAGGAGCATGTTGAGTTTTTTTTCCGCAGCATCCCGGTCGCATCCGGGCATAAGAATAATGTACTCATCCCCCCCGTATTTGGCGGGAAGATCGCTGGCTCCAAGGGTTTGGGTCAGGGTTTCCCCCACTTCCCGGAGAACCCGGGACCCCATCAGATGTCCGTAGTTGTCCACCACCTCCTTGAAGTGATCCATATCCATAAAAGCCACAGCGAGCTTTTCTCCCAGCCTTTCCGCATTTCGAATCATGGTTTCCAGAGCTTCATGCATATAGCGGGCATTGAAGAGTCCTGTGTATTCATCGGTGATGCTGAGCTGGCGGATGCGTTCCAGAAACTGGGCGTTGCGTATGGCGATGGCCGCATAATCGGCAAGCAGGGTGAGGATGGGCAGGTGACTGCTTTTAAAGATGTGAAGATCCTTGAGATTGAGAATTTCGATCACGCCCAGCACCTTGCCGTGTATGCACAGGGGAAAACAGAAGATGGAGTGGGTTTCAAAACCTGTGATGGCATCCACGTCGGGAAAAAAGCGGGGATCTTTTTTCACATCTTCCACAAAGAGGGCTTCACAGCTTTCTGCCACATGACCGGCGATGCCCCGGCCCTTTGCGATGCGTATGGCGGAAAGCTTTTCCTTTTCAATGCCCACAACGATTTTAAAGCTGAGATCTCCGGTGTTGTCATCTTTGAGGAGAAGGGACCAGTGATCCGCAGCCACCAGAGCGCTGACTTTTTCCATGATGAGCTGGAGAATTTCATTGAGGTCCAGTGTGGATGTGAGACGTTTGCCGACTTCAAGACAGGCCAGTAATGCTTTGGATTCAAGTGGGTTGGGTATTTCTTCGGGGGGGGAGGCCATGGGTTTGCTCCTGCCTTGGGGGGTTGGCCTTGAAAGATCCGCGAGGAGTATAGAAAGGAAGGCGAGGAGAAGTCAAAGTGCATTTTGTTTTTGGAATGAAAAAAATGAAGGGTCGGGTTCTGAAAGGGGGATGCAGCGGTGTTCAGGAAAAAATGGGGCTGCCAGCGAGGCCTGGGGCAGAGCGATGGTTGTTTTTCTTCTGAAATTCTCTGGCCGCTGCCAAGGTGGGAATGATGCGTCCATTCAGCTTACCGGACTCAGAAGACAGGGGCTTTTTTAGAGTGTGAAAGAAAACCGTCCGCACCGGGCATAAGGGCCTGAAGGGGATTTTCCGAAGGGCTTAAGAGGGCGGGATGCGGGTGCGGACGGGGAAATGTCAGGGCGCCATGGCGGAAAATCGGTTTCCAGCGATGAGGGGCGGGGAGTGGGTGTTTTCCGATTCCGGCGAGGAGGGGGCTGCGGCCTTGCTGAGGGCTGAGGCAATGGCTGAGCAGCTGAAGGAATCGAGCATGCGCAGGCATTTTCCGTGTTTGCGGCAGATTTCCTTAACCAGTCCGCAGGCGCCATGACTGTTGCAGTTGACAGGGCAAAGTACAAGATCCGAGCGCCGTACCCTGGACTCCAGGGTTTGTTTGCCGCCGTGGATGCAGCCGTCATGGTATTCAAAGTGTCCTCCAGCGGATTCCACGGCATCGCGGTAGCGTGCACGCATGCAGGGACGTCCCCCCACCACAAGGATACGCTTGTCCATGAGAGGGGGTGGGCTGTTTTCACTGACAGAGGTATTCCAGGGGACGGCATCCGGAACAAGGAAGGTCATGGGCGAAGGGCCTGCCCCAGGACGTGTTTCCAGGGGTTCAAGACTCCGGCGCTGGTTTTCCCGTTCGGCCTCCAGCTTGCGGATCCGTTCGGTGAGGGCCTGGTTTTTTTCCTTGAGACGCCGTACCCGCTCATTGAGAAGGTCGAGGGTTTCCCTCGGGCTTTCCTTTTTTTCGGAAGAAAGGGAAGGAGCGTGGCTCAGAGCCCGAAGATGCTCCTGGAGCAAGCCCATTTCTCCCTGCATGCGTTTTCTTTCCTCTACCTGTTCCCGCTGAATTTTCCGAAGGTTTTCCCCCTCTGAGGCCAGAGCGTTTTCCAGCTTTGTGATGGTTCTGCGGCATTCCATGAGATCCCTTTTGGCCGTATGTCCCAGCATGTGAAGGATGCCAAAGGCATGGAACTGAAGGGCCGAAGAGATGTTGGACCGGCAGGCAATGATGTAGAGGGGGCGTTCGATGTCTCCGTTTTCAAGACCCTGATCCCAGAGTTTGCGGATTTCCGGCTCAGAGGCATGGAGCCATGGAAGGGCCTGGGATTCAAAGTTTTTTCTGAAAAAGGCATCGATTCTTCTGGCGGCTTTGGTGGGGCCTTCGATGTGGGTCATCACCGCTTCGTGCAGGGCCGGAGGTGACATGCGGCGAGTGCAGATTCCGGCTTTTTTGAGCAGGCGCTGGTGGTCTTCAATGGAAAGACAGGTACCCATCAGAGGGCACTTCATCATCTGAGGGATTTCCCAGACGGAAAGGAAGCGTACTTCTGAAGGCATCCAGGCTTCTGCGGGGATGGGGGAAGGAGATAGGCTGAACTTGTGGTGGAGCATGGGGGTCATGGGGCCTCCTGGGTATGGTGTCCTGGGGCTTTTTTATTTTTAAAAATTATTTGTGTCAACTAAAATTTTTAGATAATTGCTCGGTGAACGGGTTCCTGAATGGGAAACAAGGGGGGAGCTGAAGCCTGGAGAGAAAGCAGGGCAGGGGGGCTTCAGGGGCGCCGGTATTCCTTCAGGAGGCTTTTTTCCTCGGGGCTGAGGTGGCAGAGACTGAAGGATATTCTGCGCATGGGAATATGGCTGAGGGAGAAGGTGGGGGCAAAGGGACGATCCGTTACAATGCGATACTGATTGGGTTGGAGACGGATATGCCATCCCTCGCAATGCAGGGTGAGAAAGTCTTCTGCGGACAGGGGAGGATGGGGCCAGTCGATGTCGGAAAGATAGGTAAAGGCCAGCCCCATGCAGCTTAAATCCAGAATCTGACCGATGCGCACAGGATTGCCGCTGAGGACGGCAAAGGCTGAGGCCTTGGCTGGAAAACGGCGGGTTTGACGACGATCTGTACCCAGGAGGATCTGCTTTTTCATTTGGAGGCTTCCTGTGATGTCCCGGATTCGGGAAGCACGGTTTCTTCGGAAGGAAAAGGTTTTTCTTCTTCCCTGGGCGTCCAGTAAAAAATCTGGATGCCAAAATCATGGGGGGTATCCGGCAGACCATCCCTTCCCATGCTGACCAGGAAGAATCCCCTTTGGTCTTCGGTGGTCTTGTAGCGCAGGGGGTTGCCCCAGCGATCAATGGGAATCTGGCGTTTCAGTGCGTCCGGGAATCGCTGCCGCAGAAAGTCATCCAGATCACCGGGTGCGGGATAGTGGCCCGTGGTTTTGTAGTGGGCTTCCAGGGCAAGGGCGGTTTCCTGAATGTCCTGACGGGTCTGAATGATTTTGAGGGCATCGTTTCCCGCTTCCATCCATCTTTCCAGGGGATGGGAATAGAGGAAAAAAAGAACCAGCGTACCCAGAAAATAGGCGGGAAACCGGATCCAGAAGTTTAACATATTTTTCATTTGGGTATGTATAACAAGGGGCTGAGAAATTTGCCAGCAAAAAAAAACGCTGTTCCGCTGAGGCGGAAAAACCCGTATCTGCCTGAGGAGGCATCCCCTAAGCCCCTTGCATGGAGCGCTATGCGTTTTGAAAAGGGGAGGAACCGGCGGGCGGCACCTCCCACAGGGAGAGCAGGCCTCCATGGTCAGCAGGGGAGTACCATGATTTTTTCCGCATCTTCAATGCGGAGGATCAGATGATAGCCTTTGATTTTGATGGTGAGGTTTTCGCTTTCCTGGTCGGCAGCTTCAATTTCCACCACATTACCCGGACCTGCCTCAATTTCATTGAGATGCCTGAGGGCGGAAGCCCGGCCAGCCAGGATGGAAAGCACGGCCTTGTCACCGGGTTTCATGCGGGAGAGGGGAACAAGGGCCTTGGCAGGATCCTGGATGAGCTCTTTTTTTTCCTGAAGTTCGCTGACGCAGTTGGAAAGGCAGGATTCGCATCCGCCCACTTCGGAGCGTTCACAGTGGCGACCAAAGCCACGGATCCAGTCTTCACCGCCCCTGGGGCAGATATCCACAAATTCCACAAACTGGATCAGGCGGTTGAGAATGTTGGGGGAGATGGCATGCTCCATTTTACAGGCGGCATCTTCGGCTTCGTCCGGTGGGATCTGGAGGATTTTGGTGAAAAAGTCCTGAAGCGCTTCATGGCGGCGAACCACATCCCGCGCCAGTTCTGTACCCTTTGCCGTGAGGGTGATCAGGTCATAGGGTGCGTAGTTGATGTATCCCTTTTCCGAGAGGGAGCGGAGGGCACCGGTGACAGAAGAGTTGTTTACATTCAGGCGTTTGGCGATATCTTTGGCGCGCGCGGCCTGTTTTTCAGCAACCACATGAAAAATGGTTTCAAGGTAATCCTCAAGGCTTGCGCTCAGTTTTTCGGATTCAGACATGATCATATTTCCTGGGGGCTTGGGATCGGGTGATTCGGGATCCGGGTATCTATAGATGGAAGGAGCAGGAAAACCGATAAATCTTATCCCTTTCAGGACAATTTTGTTACCGTAAACACCATCGTAGCCTTTGGCTTTTTTGTCAAGGCTTAAAATAATGATGCCAGAGTCAAAAGTCTTTTCCTTTTCCGGCCCGCATAAAATCTCAAGAGGACGTGCGGAGATCAAAGAGCCCACAGATTCTTTGGTCTGGGTTTTGGGGCCATGGGTGGAAGGGACTACTTGTTCTGCATCCGGATGGCCCAGCTGGGTTCTCCTTCATAGTCTGTGGTCTGGACTTCGGTGAAGACCATGTTCCGGACCTTTTCCTTGATGCTGATCTGGGATTTGGTGGCGGTGATGAGGGTGCCGGAGGCCATGGGGCCTTTGAGCCTCAGCATGGGTTTGGGCGTATGGATTTTGTTCCAGTCCATGAGGGCCTGATACTCGCTGCGGGTTTCCTCCACGGCCTTGGAAAGGGTCTCCATTTTTGTCTGTTCCCCCAGAATGTGGTCGAGTATCTTGTCCTGCTCGGCAAAGAGTTCCGTAATGGCCGTTTCAGCTGCCTGATTTTCCGCCTTAAGGTGGGCGATGTGGTTGGTGATGGCTGCGGCCTTGGGATTGTTCTGGGTAAGGGCTGCGGAAAGTTTGGTGATGAGGCGCAGGTTATGGTCCTGGAGCTGGGCTTTCTTGGCGATGGCTTTATGCAGCTCGATCTGCTGATTTTCCAGGTTCTGGATGCTTTTTTGTGTGGTTTCAATTTCCTTTTTAAGTCTGGCGGATTCCTGGCGCAGGCGCTGGCTTTCACTTTGTATATGAAAATCCACACCGATGAAAAGGCGGCAGGGAGCAGACTTGTCCGTACCGACCTCATAGATTTCCATGCCGCCCCTGGCCGCAGCTTCACTGGCAATGAGTTTGCCGCCAGGCAGGGCCAGGGTGCTGCTGGTGCGGATGACAGAATTGATGATTTCCTTTTCCACCACGATATTGCCAAAGGCAAGGATCTCCGAATCCACGACAAATTTGGCCTGTACCATGCCGCCTGCACGGATTCGGGCTCCGATGACACCGTCTTTGACCACAAGATCGCCGGTCACGGTGATATCCGCATCCGTCACCGCCGTTACAGAGGCGGATGCGGCTTCAACCCGGAATCCGGGCTGCACACTGCCCTGGATGCGGATGGCACCGGCAAAGGACACATGGCCGGTTTTAAGATCCACGTCGCCCTGAATATTCATCTCGGGAAACACGGAAATTTTCCCGCCCAGGGTGGTGTGGGGCTGACCGTCGATGAGGGCATGGACCATCTGACCATCCAGGGAAAGTTCTGCACCGCTGCCGGCCCGCAGTTCCACATCCCTGGGCTCTTTGGGTAAAGCTTCTTCCCCTGTGACCTTCATACCCGGCGCGCCTTCTTTGGGGGGAATGCGTTCTGCCAGAAGGGTACGGGCCCGGATGAAGGGAACCTCGCCCCGATTGAAGTAGTCGATGTTGCCATCGGGATCAACGGAACCGACCTTGAGGTAATCAGGATCAAAGCCATAACGGATATACCCATCTTCGGGATCTTTCGGAGGAATACCCTGGGCGATTTCAAAGGGGGCCTGCTGAGCCTCAGGATCTGTGAGGTAGCGCTCGAAGGTTTTTTCCGGCACAAGCCCAAAGACCACGCCTGCGGCCTTGATCAGCTGAAGAAGGTCGGCAAGGCTGAGATCCGGAGAAACCAGGGGGGCAGGCATGAGGCGGGCTGAGAGGCCATCCTCCTCGATTTCCACAAAAACCCCTGGATCCTTGAGGGGCATGGTGGGTTGCTGGACATGGGGCTCGGCTTCTTTTTTCTTCTGGTCCGGAACCCGCTTCTGTTCCCGGAGTACATAGAGCATCTGCTCATGGGTAAGAACGTCCATTTCCATGAGGATATTGCCAAGCAGCTTGATGGTCCGGTTGCGCTTGAACTTGGCAAGCTGGGTGTCCAAGGCCCGGAGGACGTCATCTTCGGTGCAGAAGTTGTTGCGTATGCAAAGGCGGCCGAACATCTGATCCATCTGCCGCGTTTCGTGGAAAAGCCGGGCTGCGTGAAGCAGGCTGATCTGTTTGCGGTTGATGAGCCCCAGGTCTTCAAGAATCTGGCTGAGGTTGCGGGGTGCAAGGCTCTGCTGGGCTTGGGACCAGTGCTGGATGGCTGTCTGCAGCTGCTCTGTGGTGATAAAATTGTATTGAAGGGCCATACGGGCAATGGCCATTTCCTCGGCCGGGATTTTCTTGGAACTGGCTGTGATTTCCCGCTTTTTATCCTGCTCTTTCCATGCTTCCAGGAGGGAGGGTTTGGGTTTTTGCGGCGCAGGAGCTTTTTGTCCCCGCATGCGGGATAAGAGGTGAGCCTGCTGCTCAGGGCTGAGCATCTGCTTTTCCATGAGAATCTCGCTCACCGGCACCAGGCGGCCTTCCCGGTATGCATCCGCCTGCATGCTGAGGGCCATTTCACAGACCGCAGAATCCAGTATGCCCACCTCCTGGGCAAGGGTGCAGAACTGACGGTCCATGGCGCGCAGGGTGCTGGCCAGAAGTTTTTCCATGGATGCGGGTCGGATATAACCCCTGGAGATGAGGATTTCTTCAAGGGAGACGGTTTTTCCCATACTCTTTTCCGCAAGCATCTCAGAGATGGCCTGCCGGAGTTGTTCCTTGGTGAGAAGGCCGCTGTCAATGGCAAGCTTGCCGAGAATGGGATAGGCAATATCTTGCTGCAGGTCCACAGGCCCTTCCTGGGGAGTGGCGGGTGTGGAAGTGTTTGTTTCGGGTGTCAGCTGCATAGAAGGTCTCCCAAGGCCAGCGAAAAAGAGAATACCATGGACGGATCTGTGATTTAAGCATATTTTTGCCGATGTAAAAAGCAGTGTTTGGATGAGGGCTGCCTTTTTATCCCCTGGCCTGCGCTGAAGCGGAATTCTGCGGGTGCTTTTCAGATGGCGCGGGGCGATTTCTGACGTAGAATCCGGCCGAGGAGGCTGACGATGACCCCTGATTATTCTGATCATCTCAATCTTTTGTGCGATATGGGAGAGCTTTCCGGAGTTTTAAGGGATTCCGATGATATCCTGATGTTTCTGGATCAGACCGTGGACCTCGTGGCCCGCCATCTGAAGGCCCAGGTATGCTCCATCTATCTCTACGACGAATCCACAGAAGCTCTGGTGCTGCGGGCCAGCCTGGGCTTGAAAAAGGAAGCCGTGGGGCGCGTGCGCCTGGCTCCTGGGGAGGGGCTTGTGGGCAAGGTCTTTTCCGGTCTTGAGGCCCTGTGTACGGGAGACGGGCACAAACACCCGGATTTCAGGTATTTTTCGGAAACCGGGGAAGAACGTTTTTTTTCTTTTCTGGCGGTGCCCATCCATAGGGGCGCTGTGCGCATTGGCGTTCTTGTGGTGCAGCACGAAGACACAGACCGCTTTGACGACATGGATGTCCGGGCTTTGCGTGCAACAGCCTCACAACTGGCAAGTGCCCTGGAGAATGCCCGTCTGCTCCTTTCCCTTTCCGGAGACTCCTTTGGAAAAGGCGCATCCCCTTGTTCTGAAAAACTACCTTCCCTTGTTCGTGGAAAAGCGGCTTCTCCGGGATATGCCATGGGACCCGCCCTGATCCTGGGGCAGACCGCATGCGATATTCTGCGAGAAGATACGGAATCCGGTATGCCGACGGGGCGGACATGCTTCCACCAGGCTCTGGAGCGTACGGCCCAGGAGCTTACGGATCTTCAGGAACGATTTGCCGAGAGGCTTCCGGAAAGTGCGGCGCTGATCTTTACCGCCCACTTCATGATGCTCAAGGATCCGTCGTTCCGGCGACGTGTTGAGGAAAAGATCGCAGAAGGGCTTTCGGCCATGGCTGCGGTGCGGAGTGTGGCTCGCCATTACATCGCTGTACTGGGTGCTTCTCCCCAGGCCTATGTGCGTGAAAAGGTATCGGACATTGAAGATTTTTCCTGTCGTCTTCTGCGGAATATGAAACCCGGCGGAGAAGATGAGGCTCCCCTTGGACATGGGGGGGGTGTTGTGATTGCAGGGGAGCTTTTTCCTTCGGATGTTCTGAAGCTTGTGAGCCAGGATGTGGCCGGGATCGTGCTGGTTTCCGGAGGACTGACTTCCCATGTGTCCATTTTGTGCCGGTCGCTGCAGATTCCCCTGGTGTTTGTGGAAGATCGGGGGCTGCTGGATCTTCCCGAAGGAACCCGGGTGCTTGTGGACGGTGCAGTGGGCAATGTCTATATCCGGCCGGAACCTGGGGTGGTGGAGACCTTTTCAAGGAGTCGGGAAACCTGGCTTTCCGTAGAAAAAGGGAGCGGAGGACTGGCGGATGCCACCTTCACCCGGGATGGGGTGAAAATCCAGCTTCTGGCGAACATCAATTTGTTGTCTGAAATGCGCCTTGCCCTGAGAATGAAAGCCGAGGGCATTGGATTGTATCGCAGTGAGTTTCCCTTCCTTATCCGCTCCGCCTTCCCGTCGGAGGCGGAGCAGCACGGGATTTATCGCAGGCTCTTTGAAGGCATGCCGGATAAGCCTGTTACCATCCGGACCCTGGATGTGGGGGGCGAAAAGGTGATGGCCCATGCAAACAGCAGTGCGGAGGTGAACCCGGAGCTGGGGCTGCGGTCCATACGCTTTTCCCTGATGCACAAAGACCTCTTCGAGACCCAGATACGGGCGATTTTACGGGCGGCCCATGGGGCTGTTTCACCGCGGATCATGTTTCCCATGATTTCCAGTCTGGACGAGTTCCGGGAGGCCAGGGCCATGGTGATGGCCTGTATGGACGCCTTACGGGGGGAGGGGCTGGCCTTTCACACCCACCCTGCCATTGGCATGATGGTGGAGTTGCCTGCTGTGGTGGAGATCATCGGGGATTTTGCAAAAGAGGCGGATTTTTTCTCCATCGGCACCAATGATCTTGTGCAGTACATGCTGGCCGTGGACCGCAGCAACCCCAAGGTCGCCCATTACTATCAGCCCCAGCATCCTTCCGTGTTGCGATCTCTGGCCCGCATTGCAGCCGCAGGCAGGGACGCGGACATAGACGTTTCGGTTTGTGGGGAGATGGGGCATGATCCGGCTTTTATTCCTTTTTTGCTGGGTATTGGTATCCGAAGTCTGAGTCTGGACCCCCAGTTTATGCCAGCGGTTCAGGGCCAGATTCAGCGTCTTGACCTGGGATGGGCAAAGGATCATGCTGAAAATCTGCTCGGCATGTCGTCCATTCGGGCCGTTTCCCAGGCCATGGGGCTTCTCATTGCCGAGGCATGAGGTTTTGGGGAGTCAGGGTTTTTTAAGCAGTTTTTGAAGCAGTTGGATCCGGGCCTTGTTGTCTTCCCCATCCCTGAAGGCGATGACCAACTCTTTTTTCATGAGTATCTGCAGAGTTTCGACATTGTGGATGCCATGTTTTTCCGCAAGAAACATCATGACGTTGGGATCGGTTATGGCAACAGGGTGCCGTCCTTGAGAAAGTTTTTGCAATAAGGAGGTCTCATGGGGAGCGAGATCTGCGTGATCGGCATATTTTTGGGCGGCGTCCTGAATGGCTTTGGGGTAGGTATAGGTTCCTACGAGACCCACGTTGTATTTTTTAAAAAGATCCTCAATATTTTCAAATGTGATTTTTTCGCCTGAACGTTTGAGAATCGCGATCTCCGACCAGTCAACGGGGGAAGAGGCGATAAAGCCTTCGGAAACTTCTTCCGGCCAGGCAGGAAAATACCCCACATAGTCCTGGGTTTTTGCAAGGTGTTGGGCCCTGGCCCAAGGGTAGAATTCCACGATCAAGCGGATACCTTCTTTTTGAAGAACCTCCCGTAATTTCTGTATGGAGTTTCCCTGGGAACTCATCTGTGCACCGGAATAGGGCTCCCAGTTAAGGGAGGTGATTTTCCATATGTCTTCGGCCAGGGCCGATGTGGAAAGAAGCAAGCCGAAGGCAAGGGCTGTGAGGGTGGCCTGGATGCGCATGGGAGTTCTCCTCTCTCGGGTGGGATGGAAAGGCTGGGAAGCCTGGGCGGGGCTGGGAACCCCGCCGTATTATGCGGATTTATGGTTTATACTCCCCTCTTCGGGATTCTTCGAGATACTGATCAATTTTACCGCTTTCGTATAATTTTTTCAGACCGCTGTTAAATTTTTCCATCCGAGTTTTGTTTTCAGGTACTTTTCTGGACAGGAGCAGATGCAGAGGGTCATCTCTCAGGGCAAGGGGATGCACCGTCACTGTGCTGACAACTTCCGGGGGGTATTCATTGACCAGAAGGGTATAGCCCACGTTGATATCCAAGGGAAAAATATCGATTCTCTCGTGGAGCAGTTTGGCAAGGTTCAGCTCATCCCTGGAAGCGCGTTCTACACGGATTCTTTTTTCTTTTTCCGCCTTCTGGAAAGCTTCTCCATAATCATAACCAAAGGTTCCCCCAATTCTGTAGTCTTTCAGATCTTCCAGCGTTTTCCAGCTGAAGTTTCTTTTTTTGAGGTGAAAAAAGACATAGGTACTCTGGACCACGGGGTCACTGATGTAAAATTCCTGTTCCCTTTCGGGAGAGCGCAGCCAGACAGCGGTTCCGTCCCATTCCCCTGTCTGGGCGAGCATGAGGGAGCGGTTCCAGGGGAAGAAATCATAGACCACCTGAATTCCTTCCAGTTCAAAGGCTTCTCTGACGATGCGTGAGGCGAGCCCGTTATGTTTTAATTTCTCTGAAAGATAGGGGGGCCATTCTCCATTGGTGATACGGATGGTTTCCTGTGCGAAGGCAAAACCGGAAATGCCAGAAAGCCAAAAGAAAAGAATGAGCAGCATTCGATAGGGGGGGTGTCTCATTCAATCCTCCCTTTATTGGGGGACAAGAAGAGGTCAGAAGCCATGGCTGGCCATGATTTCCTGAATACGGCCGGATTCCTTGAGCATTTTTAAGCCCCTGTTAAAGGCCTTGAGCTTTTTTTCTGCGTCCTGGATTTTCTTAGGAAAACAGACATAAAGATCGTTATTTCCCAAAGGCGGGCTCAGTATTTCCACCTCCTGGCTTCTGTCCGGCAGCTGGGTGCGGAGCAGGTGAAGGCCCACATACTGATCCGCAACCACAAGGTCGATGCGGCCTGCCAGAAGTTTGAGGAAGTTGTGGAGATCTTCTGTGACTTCTTCTTTGGTGAGATAGGTGGCGGCATCAAACTCCGGCGTATTCACATAACCCCGGACCACCCCGATTTTATAGGACCTGAGATCCTGAAGCTTTGTATAGGAAATCTGGCTGCCTTTTTTGCGGAAAAAAACCAGAGGGCCGCCGGGAAAGGCATCGGAGATGAGAAAGTCTTTTTTCAGTTCTTCGGCGTAATATTCGGGAAAATAAAGATCAAACTGTCCTGCCTTGGTCATGGCCACCACGCGTGCCCAGGGCATATATTGAATGTCCAGGGTGTACCCACCGCCCGCAGATAAGGCCTCACGGACCACTTCCGCCACATATCCTTCCCTGGGCATGTTCACGCCGATGTAGGGCTCCCAGTTCAGGGTGGCGCCCTTGAGAGCCTCCCCTGAGAAGGCAGGGAGGGGGAGGCAGAAGAAGAGAAAAAGGCTTATGAGGAGGTTTCTGAAAAAAAGCATACGGTGTCCTTTCTGTGAGATGTTTTTTTTAACCGATGCCTGCCATGGGCATTCTTCGTACTGAAAAAGGAGCTTGCAGAAGGATGGATTTTCTATCTTCTGACTGCGTTTGTCTAAAGGCTTGTGGGGGAAAAATGTTCAGGACAACCTGAAAAAAACGCAGCCCTGGGTGCAGTCTGGCTTTCTGTGAAAAAGCGATGCGTGGCTTCCCAAGGTCTGGATCCGGGGCTGCGCAACCGGAGGCTAATTCCTGAAAAAAGGGTAGAGCTGGCCGAGATTTTCAAGGGGCCTCAGGAACCCGCCAGGGCCTATCTGGGTGAGGTAGACGAGATTGCCACCCTGGTGCAGGTCTTGGGAAAAGGAGACGGTGAATCCTCCAATGTCCGTATCCCTTTGTGCCTGGGCTGTCTGGATAAAGTCTTCACGGGTCAGGGTGGGGGGGCTTTCCTCAAGCACCCTGCAAAGGGCTTTGGCGGCCATGAAGCCTTCCATTCCTGCAAAGGAGGGTTCTGTGTCCGGACTGAGTTCGGCGGCAAGGCGGTTGTATTCGGCCACCACAGGAATTCTTTTGTAAAAGGGGAAGGGGACCACCTGGGTGACCACAACGCCGACGCCGTCATTGGCGAGTTGGCGGGCAAGGTGATCGCCATTCACAAAGGAAACATTGAGGAAAAGGGCCTCACTGCCCGCAGCCCGCATTCCGGAGATGAGTTGTGCGCAAGGTTCTGTGGATCCCACGAGGATGACGGCATCCGGGTTTTCCTTCATGAGAAGGGCAAGGGCTGTGTTTATCTCTGGCTGGGTTCTGTCATAGCTGACTGTGGCCACAGGGGAAAGTCCATATTTGGCCGTTGCCCTGCGCACTCCGTTCAGGCCATCTTCCCCATAGGCGTCGTTCTGGTAAAAAACGGCAATGCGTCGCAATTGTCTGTCATGGATGAGCCGATCAACCATGGCTTCGGTTTCCTGGAAATAGCTGGCGCGGATATTGAACACTTCCCGTGAAACGGGGTTTCTGAACATCTCAGCCCCTGTGACAGGGGCAAAAAGCGGGGTTCCTGTTTCCCGCAGCAAGGGAAGGGCTGCCTGGGTGGTGGGGGTGCCCACATAACCAAAAAGGAGAAAAACCTTTTCTTTGCGGATCAGGGTTTCCGTGTTGGTTTTGCAGGTTTCAGGGTTGTATCCGTCATCCAGGGTGATGAGGTTGATTTTTCTGCCATGGATCCCTCCCTGGGAGTTGATATATGCGAAGTAGAGCCTGGCCCCATCCCGCATGGCAGTACCCAGGCCCATGACGGGCCCTGTGAGGGCGCAGGACTGACCGATCCGGATTTCTGTCTCGCTGATTCCCACAGGAAAATCCGCATGGGCATGGTATGCCAATCCCCCCAGCAGAAAAAGACAGATGAGGCTGATTCTCAATAAATATTCATGAAAGGGCAGCGTAGGCTTGGGATGCAAGGTTCCTTCTCCTTTTTTCCGGTGGAGTTTGGTTGCTTAAGGAGGTCACAGAACAAAACGATCGATAAGGGTCTGAAGACCTCCGGCCATGCCTGAAACTTCACGGGCCTTTCCATTGACTTCACAGCTGGTGTTGTTCATTTCTTTGCTGATCCTGTCCACCCCTTCGATATCCTGGCGGATGCTCTGGACAAAACCATTCATGGCAGCCATGTTCTCATTGACTTCCTGAATGCCCTGGGCTGCCTGGAGGACATTGCCGGAGATTTCCCGTGTGGCGGAAGACTGCTGTTCCACAGCCGTGGCGATGATGGTGACAATGCCGCTGGTGGCCTGAATGGCCTGGCTGACCTCTTTGACCTCAGCGGTGGCCTCCCGGATAATGCTCTGGGCGGAGCCGATGATGTTGCGGATATTTTCCGTGGCTGTGGTGGTCTGGGTGGCCAGGGTTTTGATTTCCGCGGCCACCACGGCAAACCCCTTGCCCGCTTCTCCGGCGCGTGCGGCTTCTATGGTGGCGTTCAGGGCCAAAAGATTGGTTTGAGCTGAAATTTCAGTAATGGATTCCGTTACTTTTCCGATTTCAGATGCGATTTTCCCAAGATCTGCCATTTTTTCCGTTGCGCCATCGGAGCGTTCCACGGCGTTTTGCGTGGTGTGGCGGGCTTTTTCCGTGTTTTTGGCGATTTCATCAATGGTGGCTGTCATCTGTTCTGTGGCTGCGGCCACCATGGAGGTGTTGGTGGCCGCCTGTTCCATGGCGGAGGCAACACTGTCCATGCTTTTGCTCATTTCTCCCGTGGCGCGGGCCACAGCCGTTGCCCGTTCTGCGGAGGTCTTGGCGTCTCTGGCCATATTCTCCGAGATGGCAAGGAGGCTTGAGGCTGCATCCATAAGCTTATTTCCGTTTTCCCGGATGCGGACCATGATGCCGTGGATCTGGGAGATGAAGAGGTTAATCCACCGGGCGGCCAGGCTGAGCTCATCCCCTTTGTTTTCGTTGATGCGGCGGGTGAGATCCCCCTCGCCCTCCGCCAGATCCCGGACCGCGCCGATCATTCCCTGTAAAGGATGAAAAACCATCAGCCGTAAGGCAAAGGCCATTACTGCCAGCAGGAGTATATTGAGAAAAAGGATGGTGAGGATGGTGTTTTGCAGGATCTGGCGAAGACTGTCCTGAAAGAATTCGGGATCCAGGAGAATGGTGATATGGCCCAGCACGTCTTCTCCCCGCTTAATGGGGTTGTGGCGCTGAAAACGTGTGGCTTCCGGAAGTTTTTCTGTTTTCTGTATTTTTTTTTCCGCATCCCTGCCCAGAATCAGGATCTGCTTCTGGTTGGACCCATCGGAAAGGGCCAGGGCCAGAAGGCGCAGATCCTGCATTTCTGAACGGAGAATGGCTTCCGCCTGGTTCATGTCAAAATTGTACAAGGGATCCTGGAGCGTGAGACCGATGCGCTGGATGGCAAGATCTGCGTCCACATTGAGCCCCTGCTCCAGGCGGGTTTTGGCGCTCTGGTATTGCCAGAATCCCATCATCATCAGGATGACCGTGGTCAGAACCAGCACTGTACCGACAATGCGTACAAAGATACGCTTTTGCAGAGGAATGCGGAGATCGGTCGTTTTCATGGAAGGCTCCTTCATGTTGTACAAGGTGTTTTTTTGTTAATCGTACTGAAGCAGGCTCATAAAGGTTCCATCCGCTTTGATCTGGGCCAGTCCCTGATTGAATACGGAAAGGATGGTTTCCGCCCTGGGGTGGTCTTTGGAGAGGATAAGGTGATAGTCCCGGCTTTTGATGGGTCTCGGATGAAAGGTGATGCGATGGCGGAGTCCTGCGTTTCTGAGGATGTTCATGCCCACCAGGACTTCATCCAGAGCGCCATCCAGCCGTCCTTCGGCCAGCCTCTGGTGGTTGCTCTCTGAAGACGTGCTGCGAAGGAGACGGTAGCCGTCTTCTTCCCGCACAAAGCCGTAATCGTATTTTTCAACCCCACCCAGCGCAAGGCCCTTGAGATCTTCGGGCTTGTCCCAGCGTACGGGTTTATTCAGGTTGTAGAAGACCACGGTGTCCAGCTGAAGGACGGGGTCGCTGTAGAAGAATTTTTTCCCGCGTTCTTCGTTGTAGCTGTAGAGCATGGTGCCATCGGTTTTGACCTCTTCGGTCATGGCAAGTCCCCTGGCCCAGGGCAGATAGGTGTACTCCACATTCCACCCCTGGCTCCTGAAGGCTGCTGCGACAATGCGGCTCATGGGACCACCGCCAAGCAGGGATTCCCCCTGATAGGGTGCCCACTCTCCGTTTGCAAGGTGTACGGTTTTTGAGTTGGGATCCAGGGCTTTGGAGAGGGTGGGATCTGTGGATGCGTAAAACCAGAAAGCGGCCCCCGCAAGGGCGCCAAGGCACAGGATACCAATGATGAGCATACGCACGGGGGAAAAGAAAGAGGTTTTCATGGATGTGTCTTCCTTATGGTCATGTGTTCACAGCTGCGTAACAAGGACCGGGGCGGATGCGGTGGCAAGCCCCGGTGCCTTTTCCCATGCCGGTTTTTTATGCACATGGGGTGCCGGAGAGTTTGGAACAAAGGCATGGGATGAAAAAAAATTATCGGGACTGGAGAATCTTTTCCAGACGTCCATCCTGCTTAAGCTGCTCAAGGCCCTGGTTGAAGGCGGCGATGATCTCCTGGGCCCTGGGATGATTTCTGGACACAATGAGATGATAGGGAGCGCTTTTAATGGGTTTGGGATGGTAGGTGAGGGTGTCTGTAAACCCTTCGCTTTCAAGGGCGGCAAGACCCACCAGACGTTCTTCCATCAGGGCGTCAATGCGGCCAGCGGCCAGCTTGCGGTAGTTGAACACATTGGAAGCAACCCGATCCAGGGTATAACCCGCTTCTTCCGTGACAAAGCCGTAGTCATACTTGAGTACTGCCCCCAGGGTCAGACCTTTGAGGTCCTCGGGGTTCTGCCATGCAAGGGGTTTGTCTTTGCGGTGAAAAACCACGGTTTCCAGTACAAGGATGGGGGCACTGAACAAAAAGTTTTTCCCCCGCTCCTCATTATAGCTGTAAAGCATGGTGCCATCGGTCTGGACTTCCTGGGTAAGGCTTAAGCCTCTGGCCCAGGGCATATACCGGAACTCCACATCCCAGCCCTGAGAGGCAAAGGCTTCACGGACAATCTGGCTTGCGGGACCTCCCTGGGGGAGTTTTTCTCCCTGATAGGGTTCCCAATCTCCGTTGGCGAGAACGACCTTGTCTGCGGCCTGGGCGTTCACAGGCCCCAGCACGGGAAAACAAAGGGCCAGGGCCGTCAGGATGAAGAGGGTGCGGAACAGGAGACGGGAAGGGGAAAAATACGATATCATCAGTTTTACCGAGCCTTTCTTGTTTTTATCCATGTTCGGGATGAAAGCTGCATGGCGGATTTCAGTGGGATTCTATGCCGTAGCTTGCCAATATTGCTGCATATGTACCATTTTTTCTGATTTCAGCCAGGCCTTTATTAAAAGCAGTGATGATTTCCTGGTGTTTTGGATTTTTAAGACCCGCTGCAATGTGAAGGGGGTTGCGGGAAAGTGCGTTGCGGGTAAAGGAAATGTCGTTCAGCAGATTCGGATTTTCCTGGGCCAGTCGTACGCGGGCCACAATCTCATCTTCCAGGGTAAGATCAATGCGGCCTGCAATGAGTTTGCGGGTATTGCTGATGAGATCATTGGCTTCTTCCCGTCTGAAGTGGGTGGCGGTGAGAAAGGCGTCGCCGTATCCATATCCCCTTACAATTCCGATGGTTTTTCCCTTAAGACTTTCCATGCCTGTAAATTCAAAGGGATCATCCTTTCTTTTGATGAATTTGATCTGATTGACAGCATAGGGCTCACTGTAAAGCAGATACTTCTGGCGTTCATGGGTCATCCAGGTGGGCGGCAGGAAATCATAAACTCCGTCTTTGACGCCCTGTTCGGCCCTGGCCCAGGGCACATATTCCAGTTTGATGGCGTAGCCCTGGGTGGCATAGGCTGCCCGGATGATTTCCATACTGACGCCTTCTTTGGGATGCTGAGGATCCACAAAGGGAGGCCAGGGATCGCAGGCTGCAATGAGAATTTTTTCAGCCGCGGCAGGACCTGACAGAAAGCAGAAAAGGCTTGCGAGAAGAAGGGAGAGGATGGTCTTTTTCATGGCGGAACTCCTTTCTTGGGTGGGGGGAGAGCCGAAAAATCGCCACAGGCGGGGCGGGGAGACATGGGGACGGCAAGGAGAAGTCCGGAACCCATCCAAGTGCCAGGGAGTTTCGGAGCTTTTCCTTAGCAGGGCTTTTTCTGAGGTCTTGGGGCTGCTTTTTAAGGGCGGAAAACGGGCTTTTCCGGGTTTATTTTATATGTTCATATAATTGTTTTCATTTGGTTTAATTATAGGGAATATGCGCGGTACGCGCAAGGTTTAAATCCCTTTCAAATCCTCGCTTGCAGGACTTCGGGCTTGTGTCGGCGGAAAATGGCGGGGATTGACAGCGCAGGGGACGCTGCGTATGAATAGGGCATTGTTCAGATGCCATGTTTTTTTGGTTTGTGATCCTGCCCCGAAGCCCCAGCCCCGTATACGCCCTTTTTTGCCGTAAGGGACCCGGAATCTGCCGGGTAATCCGAATTTCCGGGAGGATGGATGCGGTCTTTTTGATCCCTTCTGCTGTCATGCGACCTGTGTTGGGAAGTAAAACCCTTTTTTCAATTACCAAGAGTCCGGATGGGAGTGCGGTATGTTCAGAGAGTATGCGCAGTACGATGGCCTGGGTCTTGCCGACCTGATCCGTCAGAAAGAGGTTTCACCATCGGAAGTGCTGGAAGCAGCGCTGGAAAGGGCCAGCGCCCTGAACCCGGAACTGAATGCCATTGTCCATACCTTTGCGGAACGGGCGCGACGGATGGCAGAAGATGTGTCCGGAGAGGGCCTTTTTTCCGGTGTCCCTTTCCTTTTTAAGGATCTCATGGATGATTTTGCAGGAGAGCCCATGTCCATGGGAAGCCTTGCGGTGAAGCGCATCCCGGACAGGCACAGCGAGCTTGTCCGGCGATATATGGATACGGGGCTGATTCCTTTTGGCAAGACCAGCACCCCGGAATTCGGCCTCACCATCACCACAGAACCCAAGGCCTTTGGCCCTGTGCACAATCCCTGGAAAAGGGGATACAGCACGGGGGGCTCTTCCGGCGGTTCCGCCGCCGTGGTGGCAGCGGGCATTGTCCCCATGGCCTCGGCCAATGATGGCGGCGGTTCCATACGTTTTCCCGCAGCCTGTTGCGGGGTTTTCGGATTCAAGCCCTCCCGCGGGCTTACGCCGGTGGGGCCGGAGTTCGGAGAGCCCTGGGAGGGGGCTGTGACCGGGCATGTGATAACCCGGTCGGTCCGGGACAGTGCGGCCATGCTGGATGCCGTTTCCGGTCCGGAAGTGGGGGCTGCGTACCGGGTTGCCCGGTTGGAACGATCCTGCCTGAAGGCCTGCGCCGAGGATCCCCGTCCTTTGCGCATTGCCTTTTCCAGCCGTCCCATGATTTCCACGGCTGTGCATCCCGAAGCTCTGAAAGGTCTTGAATCCACGGTACGCCTTTTGCAAAACATGGGCCATAAGGTGGAAGAAGCCGCGCCTTCCATTGACAGGAATCGTTTCTGGAAAGATTTCATGGTGGTGGTCTGCGCTCATACGGCGGCTCTTTGCCATAAGGTGCGGCAGTGGGGTGGCCCGGAGGCCGTGCGCAGGCTGGAGCCCGCCACACGGAACATGGCGGCCATGGGAAAAAGCCTTTCTTCCCTGGATTTTGTTCTTGCCAAGGAAGGCTGGCACGGGGTGCAGCTCGCAATGGGGCGTTTTCTGGAAACCTGGGATGTTTTTTTAACCCCCACTCTCATCGGGCCTCCGGCGGCCCATGGAGAGATTCCTCCTTCTCCCATGGAGGAAAAGCTGCTTGTGGCGGGATCCTGGCTGCCGGGTGGGGCTTTTCTGCTGAAAAGCGGCCTTGCAAAACCCTTTGCCGCTCCCACACTGAACCGCATGGCCTTTACCATCTGCGGCAATATGACGGGGCTGCCCGGCATGTCTCTGCCTCTGCATGAGACCGCAGAAGGGCTTCCCCTGGGTATGCTTTTTACGGGGAGAATGGGGGAGGATGCCACCCTTTTTGCCCTGGCGGGGCAGGTGGAACGGGCCCGGCCCTGGCTGCACAACAGACCGCCTCTGGCGGCATTTTCCGGAAAACCGTAGGAGACTGGCGGCGGAAAAGGGAAGAGAAGTGTTTTAAAAGGCAGTTTTTGTATCCCGCAGGAGTCTGCCCATGGGTCAGAGGAATCAGGGCGGATGTTTTCTGGGATTTTCTGACAGCTTGAAAAAGGAGTCTGGCATGGAATGGATTATCGGAGTGGGGGTGGTGGCGGTTCTGATCGTGATTTTTGTCATTGTGACCTACAACCGACTGGTCACAATGAAAAATCGTTTTCAGAACGCCTTTGCCCAGATTGATGTGCAGTTGACCCGGCGTTACGATCTCATTCCCAACCTTGTGGAAACGGCAAAGGCCTACATGGCCCATGAGCGGGAAACCCTGGAAGCGGTCATTGCGGCAAGAAATCAGGCGGCTTCCGGTCTTCGCAGGGCGGCGGCGGATCCGGGTAATCCTTCGGCCATGCAGGCCCTGTCCGCAGCGGAGCAGGGGCTTGGGGGGATGCTGGGCCGTTTCATGGCCCTTTCCGAATCCTATCCCCAGCTTCAGGCCAGTGAAAACATGAAGCAGCTTTCCGAAGAACTGGCCAGCACGGAAAATCGGGTGGCCTTTGCGCGGCAGAGTTACAACGATGCGGTCATGACGTATAATGTCACCCGAGAACAATTTCCGGCAAATCTCGTGGCCTCCCGTTTTGGCTTCATGTCCGCCGCCCTCCTTGAAATTGAAGACAAAGCCATGCGCAAAGCGCCCAAGGTTTCCTTCTCCTGACTGACAAAAATGGGATGGGGTTTTGCCCGGATCCGGAAGGTAGGGGCAATACCATGATTTTTCCGGAGGCGCAGGATGAATTTTTTTGAACATCAGGATCGCGCCCGTCGCAACAGCCGCAGGCTGGTCCTTCTTTTTCTGTTGGCCGTCGTGCTGATTGTTCTGGCTGTGAATCTTGCCGTGAGTCTCTGTCTTTTCAGTTTTTTTGAGGCAGGGTTTGGAGAAAACTCCCTGACGGCCTCTCTGAAGGCTCATGGTATTGTCAGCGGGATCACCCTTTTGGTGATCGCTGGGGCCAGCTGGTACCGCATGTCCAAGCTTCGCAGCGGGGGCGACAGGGTGGCTTTGGATCTTGGCGGTGTCTGGGTGGACCCGGACAGCCAGGATCCTGTTTTGCGTCGGCTTTGCAATGTGGTGGAAGAGATGTCCATTGCTTCTGGTGTGCCCACGCCCCATATCTACGTGCTGGAGGCGGAAAAGGGCATCAATGCCTTTGCCGCCGGATACTCGGTGGAGGATGCCGCCATTGCCGTGAGCCGGGGGGCTCTGGATCAGCTGACAAGGGATGAGTTGCAGGGGGTGATCGCCCATGAGTTCACCCACATTCTCAATGGGGATATGCGGATGAACATCCGCATGATGGGAATCCTGTACGGAATTCTTGCCATCAGCGTCATTGGGCGGGGGCTTCTGCACAGCGGCGGCAGGCGGCGCAGCGTGATCCATAACCAGAAGCAGGGAGGGGGAGGAGGCCATATCCTGGGGCTTGCCCTTCTGCTGGTGGGGTATATCGGTGTTTTTTTCGGCCGCCTGATCAAAGCCGGGGTTTCCCGACAGCGGGAGTTTCTGGCCGATGCCCATGCCGTGCAGTTCACCCGGAATCCCGATGGGATCGGGGGCGCCTTGAAAAAAATAGGGGGACTGGGCGCAGGTTCCCACCTGAGAGCTGCGGAGAGGGAAGAAGTCAGTCACATGCTTTTTGCCAGTGGTCAGAAGTTCTGGGTTTCGGCACTGGCCACCCATCCGCCGCTGGAGGCCAGGATCCGGGCCATTGACCCGAGCTTTCAACCGGAGGATTTCCGGACGGCTTCCGGCAGTCCCAAAACCGTAAGTCGGGGCGCGCGTCCCGCCTTCGACGCAGGGGAAAATCCCTGGGCCTTTCTCATGGGCAAAGGGGAAGGGGAAACCATTCCGACCTCCGCATTCACGGCTGCGGTGATGCAGGATGTGGAAACCCCGGACCCCGAGCGTCTGGATCAGGCCGAGCAGGTGATGATGGCCATACCCGACGCCCTGCTTCGGGCGGCACGCAGTACTACCGGGGTACTGGTGCTTTTCCCCGCCCTGCTTCTTGGCCGGGAAAAGGGATTGCGGGAAGCGCAGATGGCCTTTGTCCGGGAGGTGCTGGGCGATGATCTGGGGAAAAGGGTGGAAAGTTTGATTCCTGAGGCGGAGAGCCTGCATCCCCTTTTGACCCTGCCCCTGACGGACCTGGCTTTTCCTGTTCTGCGCCAGGTGGAAGCGCCGGTACGGGAGCGGCTTTCCCGTCTTCTGAAGCAGATGATTCTTCTGGATGGACAGGTGACGGTGTTCGAATACTGCCTGGTCCGGCTTCTGAAACGTCGTCTGGAAGAGACGGAAAAGGGCGGGGGGCCGGATTCCCGCAGGCTGCGGGGAGGGGCGTGCCGGGATGCTCTGATCCGGCTTTTTTCTGTACTGGCCTGGCAGGGGCATGAATCTGAGACCCAGGCCCGACGGGCTTTTTTATCGGGTATCAGTCGCATGCTGCCCATGGATGTGCCTGCATATGAAGTCCCTCTGGACTGGGCCCGGGATATGGATCTGGCCCTTGGAATCCTGGACAGTCTGGATGTTGTCCTGAAGGGGGAGCTTGTGCAGGCGCTTTTGGTGACAGCCTCATCCGATGGCAGCCTTTCTTTGGAAGAAGCGGAGCTTTTGCGTGTGATCTGTGCTTGTCTCTGTATCCCGACACCTCCTTTGTTGCCGCAGGTTGTTGTCTGAATCCTTATGAGATCATGGTTTTCATGCCCAGAATGGGCCTGGGGTGAAAAATTGTCATTCCAGGCCCTTGGGTTTTGCGGTCCATAATTTTTGCCGGCCTCATTTCCGTACTGGAAGGAAAACATGCAAAAAAGCACCGAAGAGTTTCCGGAATGGGGCGGTATCTTCCAAAATTCTTCTGAAGAAGGGATTTACCAGCGTCTGGCGCGGCATCTGGATGCGCAGCCCGGTGGTTTTCCTCCCACCCCCGAAGGGGTGGAAATCCGGATTTTAAAGCTGCTTTTTTCTCCGGAAGAAGCCAGGCTGGCGCCTTGCCTCAATCTTGTGGAAGAAGAGGCCGGGGTCATCGCCCTGCGCGCGGGTATGGAAGAAAAGATCGTTTCCGCCATGCTGGAAACCATGGCGGAAAAGGGTCTGATTTTCAGAAGCAAAAAACAGGATAAAGCCCCCCGTTACATGGCGGCCCAGTTCATTGTGGGAATCTGGGAGTTGCAGGTGAATCGCCTGACGCCGGAGCTGATCAAGGCCATGGAAGCTTATGTGCCTTGGCTTGTGGACGCGAAAAGCTGGCAGAAAGCGCCGCAGATGCGGGTGATCCCCGTGCAGGAGAGTATCCATGCGGATCTCAGGGTCATGACCTATGAAAAGGCCTTTGCCCTGATTGAAAAAAAGACAAGTTTTGTGGTAGCCCCCTGTATCTGTCGGCTGGAAAGGGGCATGCAGAACGCAGCCTGTGATCGTCCCCTGGAAACCTGTATCAATTTTGGGGAAGAAGAGGATTTTTACCGATGGACAGGGGCTGGTCGCAGGGCCAGCCGGGAAGAGGTCCGGGAAATCCTTGCCTCTGCCAGCAAGGCGGGTCTTGTGCTGCAACCGAGCAATGACAGGGAGGTGAAATGGATTTGTTGTTGTTGCGGCTGCTGTTGCGGCCTGCTGAGAACCTTCCGTCAGCTTCCCGATCCCGGCTTTGTGGTGGCTTCACCCTTTCATGCCCGACTGGCCAGTGATCTTTGCACGGGCTGTGGTCTCTGCCTGAAACGTTGCCCCATGGGGGCTTTCACAAGGAAGGACAGAGCGGTGTATTTTGACCGTAAACGCTGCATCGGCTGCGGTCTTTGTGTGGATACCTGCCCTGCATCGGCCCTCGCTCTGGTAAGAAAGGATGCGTCCCCCCCGGTTCCTCCCAACATTGCCCTTGCCATGTTGCGTCTTGCCTGGAAACGGAAAAAGCTGGACATGGGGGGGCTTGTGAAAATGGTGTTTTTTTCTCTGAAGGATCGTCTGTATCTCCGGCTGCGGCGCTGAGGTTCGGGGCGCAAGATACAGGACGAAAAGGAAGGGCCGCGCAGGGTAAAGGCCGTGGAAGGCTTTTGGGATGGACCTGCGCAGCCGTATCTTTTTTTGGAATGAAAAGGGCTGAGTCCTTGGGGACTGCATGCCCTTTTTTTTATCAGAGGGTTTCCCTCACACCCAGCGGATGGATGCGGCCTGGCGTGGCGGAATGCGGTGGTACTTGAACCGGGGAACCCCCAAGAGAACAGCGCCATGGTTGTTCACCCCTTTGGGCAGGCCGAGGGCTTCCTTTAAAGGGGGCCAGAAGGTGGCTGCGATGTTGAAAAATCCGGCCCAGCAGGTGCCAAGACCCATGGGTGGCGCGGCCAGCTCCAGGTAAGCCAGGGCTGTGGCGCAGTCAATGGCTCCCGTGGGTGCGGCCTTGTGGGCGCAGGCCACCACAATGTGGGGCGCATCCCTGCAGATGACATCAAGGCCCAGATCAAAGCCAGCCACGGTTTCCTCCAGATGGAAGGCCTTGGCCATGGCGGGCTGCTCCTTGATCATGTAGCGCATCCAGTCCGCCACCATGGTGGTGAGGCGGCGTACCTCTTGGGTGTCGTGGATCACAAGCCATTGTACGCAGCGGCTGTTGTGGCCTGTGGGCGCAAGGCTGGCCGTAGCGAGAAGCTTTTCAATGCGGTCTTTATCCACGCTTTCTTTTTTGTAATTGCGGATGGACCGACGGGTGGCGAGGAGATGCTCTGTGGCTTTTTCGTCTGGAAGAAGATTCCTGTCCACAGGGGTGCAGTCTTCAGGGGCGAGAAAATTCAGGCGGATGGCGGCAGTGGGACATACGGCAACGCAATGGCCGCAGCGGATGCACAGGGCTTCGCCGCCCTGGACCAGGGAGGGGGTCTCGCCTTTTTTGGGGAAGCCCAGGATTTTTACGGGGCATTCTGCCGCACAGATGCCGTCTTGATTGCAGCGTTCAGGATCGATGGTGACAAAAGCGTGGGTCATGGTGTTCCTTTCCGGCCTTGGAGCCGATGGGTGAAAAAATGAAAACCCGCAAGGGAGCGGGCAGGGGCGCTTTTACCTTTTGTCCGGGGACTGGGGGGGTTTTCTGGCCATATCATGAAAGATATAGGCCATCATACCCAGAATGAAGGTGCTTCCGGGGGTGAAGGAGCACCAGGCCTTGTATCCGAAAAGGCATTCACTGGAAGCCGAAGCTCTGGGAATGAGCGTGAAAAGGGCAAGAAGGATGCAGCAGATGGCAGCGGCGTTGAAAATGCGCGGGATCATGGCGTTCTCCTTTTGGGTCTGAGGTATTGGGGACCCAAGGTGCTGTACGGTCCCCTGGTTTGGATCCTGGAGTGTTTAATGTCTCAGGGTGGCCACCAGGCGTAAGGGATGAAGAAGGAGGTCTAAGGCCTCACAGATGTGGCGGCTTACCAGATCCGCCTGCATGAGGGTCTGGGCGCAGCTGCCTTCTTTCATCAGAATGGACATGCCGATGCGTGCGGCTTTCAGCATGGCGGCGTCGTTGCGACCATTGCCCATGGCAATGACATGTTCGGCCCCCAGGTCTTCCACAAAAGCGCGTTTGGCAGCTTCCTGGTTGCCGGGTCCAAGGGTGGCAATGCCAAGGGGCAGGCCCATGAGCGCTTCTTGGACAGAGCCAAAGGTGTCGGCTGTGATCACATGAATGGAAAGGCGGTCGGCCAGTTGATGCAGCCGTTGTGCCACCCCTTCCACAAGTCTGCCGTCTTCCGCCAGGGTGCCGTTGTAGTCAAGCACCAGATGCTTTGCCCTTACGGGTCCGAAACCCGGAATATCCAAAGTGAACATGGACCGATCCTTAAAATACCGCTGAAGGTTGGAAGTGTGATAGGCCAGAGATGGGAGAAGATCCTTTTTTATGGGGATATTTTTTACACTACCCGATGAGCAGTCCCAGCCCGTAGAAAAGACAGAAAAAGAAGGAGAGCTGGGCCGTATCCGCCAGCACCTCGTTAAGGAGTTTTCCGTCCATGTGCCAGATGGACTGGATCACCACAAGGGCCTTGGGCAGCGAGAAAAAGACCAGCAGCATCCAGGGTGTTGTGAAAAGGGCCAGGGTAAGGGGAAACAGGTAAGCACCAGCCACAAGAGCAGTGAAAAGATAACGGCTGGGAATGGGGCCCATGCGCACAGCAAGGGTGCGTTTGCCTGTGGCCGCATCATTTTCCATATCCCGGATATTGTTCACAGACAAGATGGCGGCGATGAGCATGCCTGCGGGAATGGAAGCGGTAAAGGCGGAAAGGGAAAAGGTGAGGCCCATGACCCAGACGGTTCCGCAGACCGCCACAGGACCGAAAAAGAAAAAGGCTGCCCCTTCGCCGAGGGCTTTTTCCGTCATGGGGAAGGGGCCTGCGGAGTAAGTGAGAACTCCCAGAAGGGAAAAGAGGGCGATGCCAAGGGCTGGGAGGCCTCCTCTGAAGATGAGGTAAAGACCGGAGAAAAAAGCAAGCACCATGCAGAAGATCATGGCTGCCAGCACTTTTTGGGCAGGGATGAGACCGCTCTGGGTGACCCGCAGGGGGCCGAGGCGTTTGTCTGTGTCGTGCCCGGCTTTTGCATCAAAATAGTCATTGGCGAGGTTCACCGCGATCTGCAGCAACAGGGCAGTGGTAAGGGCCAGAAGGGCGGAGAGGAAGTGAAATTTTCCCATGCTGGTGGCAGCGGCCGTTCCCAGAAGAACAGGACCCAGGGCTGCAGGCAGGGTCTTGGGTCTTGTGGCCAGTATCCAGGCTTCTTTTTCAGATAAACGTTTCATTCCTGGTCCTTGATGAAAAGATGGGGAGCGAATTTTCTTTCAATGATGCGAATGAAACCATAGAGGAGACTGCCGAGAAGACCCATGGCCAGAATGCCGGCGTACATTTCCGGGTAGCGCAGAACCTGGTAGGTTTCCACCACAATGTAATACCCCAGCCCCCACTGGGTTAAGGCCTGTTCCGCAATGAAAAGCACGGCCACGGCGGTACCTACGGAGACCCGCAGGGCCGTAAGGATGGCAGGCAGGGTGGCGGGCAGATAAACAAAACGGAAAAGGGCCCTGCGGCCTGCGCCCAGGGAGCGTACCGAGGCGATGAGCTCGGGCGTAAGGCTTGCGGCCTCATCCCGCACCACCACAAGGATCTGGAAGAAGAGAATGAGGGAGATGAGAAAAATCTTGGAAAAGTCGCTGATGCCCATGAGTACATAGATTACCGGGAGAAAAACGATTTTGGGCACAGGGTATAAGAGGGTGATGATGGGAGAAAAAAGGGCATGGGCCCGTGGGGACTGTCCCAGAACCAGACCCAGGGGGGCCGCCGTGCATACGGCAATGAGGATGGCAAGGATAACCCGGCCGCTGCTGGCGAGAAAGTGTAAGCCAAGATCTCCCCAGAGATCTTTCAGAAAGAGGGGAATGACGGTGAGAGGGCCGGGGAGTATGGGTTTTGCCATGGCGGATGCCCCTGCCTGCCAGGCAAGGAGAAGCATGGCAAGGCCTAAGAAGGGTTCCAGGAGGCGGGCTCGGGGAAGTCTCATGAGGCATCTCCCATGGCCTGACGCACCTGATCGCACATGGGGTTGAAATGGGGGTGTTTTCTGGGGGCTTTTTCCAGAGCGAGAGGGTTTTCAAGAATTTTTGGCTTCTGGTTGGTGCCGGTGTGAGCGAGGAGGATTTTTTCGCCCAGAATGACGGCTTCTGCAATGTCGTGGGTCACGGTGATGCGGGTGATGGCTTCTTCCCTTCCCAGGTCAGCCATGAGGCCCTGGAGTTCTTCCCGGATGGGAGGATCCAGGGCGGAAAAGGGTTCGTCCATGAGAAGAAGGTCGGGATTCATGACAAGGGTGCGGGCAATGGCCGCCCGTTGGCGCTGGCCTCTGGAAAGCTGGGCGGGATAGAGGGGCTCTTTGCCTTCAAGGCCAAGCCGTTGCATCCATAAAGAAAGGGTGTGGGCCTGGGCTTGGGGATCCGCTTGCCATTGCAGGGGGGCGTGGCGACCGTCTGCACCGTAATAGGAACGGATTTTGAGGCCAAGGGCCACGTTGGCGGCCACGGTGGCCCAGGGCAGAAGGCCGTGATCCTGAAAAACAAGGCCGCTTTCGGGCCTGGGTCGGGTCAGTCTGCGGCCTTCAATGGCAATGAAACCCTCTGAGGGTTTTTTCAGTCCTGCCACCAGGGAAAGAAGGGTGGATTTTCCGCAGCCCGAAGGACCGATGAGAACCCAGGATTCGCCCCTGGGAATGTCGAGGGAAAAGTGCTCAAACAAAGGAGGCTTGCCCGGATACCCGAAGCAGAGATTCTGGATGCAGACCATGCTCATGGGCGGACATGTTCCCCGGCGGAAGAAGAATCCTGAGACTGCTTCAGCCCTTGGTCTGTTTCCTGGGCTTTGGAAGCAGAAGAAAGAAATCCGGAAGGGTTGAGGTCTGAGATGTTGTCGGCATAGGCAAGGGGCGTTGACAGCAGTCCCTTTGTGACCATCCAGTCCATCATATCCTGCCATTGGGCGGGGGAAGGAACCTCCGCCACAGGGAAGGCGGGAATGGGAAAAATCTGCTGCACCTCAGGCGGCATGCGAACTTTTTCGATGAAAATGCGGCGGAAAGCTTCGGGGTTTTCGTTGATATCCCTTGCGGCCCGGTTCCAGGCCTTAAGAAAGGCGCTGATCCTTTCCTTTTCATCCCGGACGATGCGGATATCAAAGCTTAAGACACTGGCGCTGTAAAAGGAGGCTTCAAGGTCGTTTGCAATCTCCCCGGCGCCTTGCTGGATGGCGCTGAAGGCCAGGGGGTCGGGCATGACCGCAGCTTCCAGGCGGCCTTGCATGAGAAGTTGGAAACGTTCGGAAATGGCGGGAACGGAACGGATTTCCACGTTCTGAACCCCTGCATGACCGAGCATGCGGTCTGTGAGGTATTCGATAATGGTGTGGCGACTGACGCCAATGGCCGTGCCCTCAAGGTCTTTCAGCTCCTTTTTGTCGCTTCCCGGTCGTGCGAGAACACGGAAGAGGGGAAAATCCCCCATGGGTCGCCTGGCAATCTGGAGAATCTGCATGCGCGGGGTGTCCCGGTTGAAGTTGGCGGTACCGGCCATTTCATTGATCATGCCATGGATGCGGCCTGCCTGCATGAGCTGATCCCGCTCCAGTGCCGAGGCCACGGGAATGGCCTTTACCGCAAGGCCTGCTGCTTTAAAATAGCCTTGATTTTCCGCCACATGAAAGGGCAGGGCGTCTGGAATGGGCAGCAGGGCGACCTTGAGGGGTTCGGCCTGGGCTATGGAAAAAAGCAGACAGAGTGAGAGTACAAAATGCACAAAGGGCATGGGATCAGGACTCCGGATGGGTTGGGGGCAGAGGCGGACCTCGGATCTCCAGGCACTAATTAGGCAAAGGTCTCCTGCGCTGTCAACACCAGAGCTTATTTTATCTGCAGGGCCTGCACCTGGCTTTCCAATTGATCGGCAATGCGGTTCAGGGCCTGGGAAGCCAGGGTGATCTCTTCTGCGGACTGGGTGTTTTCCTGCACCACGATTTCAAGGCCGCCTAAGAATTCTGCTGCCTGGCGGATGGCGTCGTCCTGTTCGTCGCTGGCCGCACGAATTTCCCGCACGCGGTCGGCATTGGCCTCGATTTCCGGAATGAGGGCCTGGAGGTGCTCCCGGGCAATGTCTGCCACAAGGGAGCCCTGCTTGGCGACCTTGGCAATGGCGACGGCGGACTCCCGGCTTTTTTCCGCGAGCTTCCGGATTTCATCGGCAACCACGGCAAAGCCCCGGCCGTGCTCTCCGGCCCTTGCCGCTTCAATGGCGGCGTTCAGGGCAAGCAGGTTGGTCTGCCTTGCGATTTCCTCCACAATGCCGATCCGCTTGGTAATATCCGCGATCACCTGGGTGGCGTTTTCCACAGCCTTTCCCGTGGCCTGGGCCTGGTTTGCCGCCTCTGTGGCTCCGTTTTCCGCACGACGGGCTGTGGCAAGATTACGGGACACCCCCAGGCTGATTTCCCGCATGCGCTGGGAAAGGTGATCCGCAGACTGGGCCTGACGTCGGGTTCCCTGGCTGAGGCGTTCTGAAATGGCAAAGACATCCCGGCTGGCGGTAACGCTGGCCTGGGCTGCGGAGCGCACTTCCCGGGCGGCCCTTGCCAGCCTGCGGACCATGGTGGCCAGGGCCTGGCCCAGGGTGTCCTGGTCGGAGAGGATGGGAACGGAGACGGTAAGGTCTCCGTCTGCAACCTTTCGGGCGAGATCTGCTTTTGCTTCAAGGGTTTCCACAAAGGTGTTCATCCACATGGAAAGGAGAGCGATTTCATCCCGGGAGCGGACGGGAATGCGGCGGGTGAGATCGCCCTTGCCCTGGGCCACATCCTGCACCGCAGCAATGAGATTTCTGAGTGGAAAGAGGACCATCCTCCGGAGGAGCAGCACCAGGCTGATGAAAAGAAGGGTGTCGAGAATCAGGATGCCGAAAAGAATTTCCTGGAGAATGTGACGGAGGCCTTCTTTGAAATGACCGGGATCCAGGATCACGGTCACATGACCGAGAGGGATGTCGCGGTAGGTGATGGGCGTTTTGCGGAGAAAATCTTTGGTCTGGGGAAGGCTTTCCATGGGAATGGGACTGCCTTGGGCGTCCCGTCCCAGGCAGAACAGAAAACTTCCTGAATCCTCGGCATTCTCCTGAACGGACACGGCGAGGATGCGGGAGTCTCTCATTTCCGAAAGAAGGGCCGCGGTAACCTGAGCCGTATCGAAGTTATAAAAGGGGTCCTGCAGGGTCTGGGCGAGACGTTGGATGACAAGATCGGCGTCCGCATTCAGGGTCTGTTCAAAGCGCGTTTTTGCGGCCTGGTACTGCCATAGTCCGAGAAGGAGAAGGATGCTTGTGGAGAGCAGAAGGACAAGGGCGTTGATGCGAAAGAGCATGGAGTGGTGTGGAGCCAGTCTGGGGTGGGTACTTTGCATGGCGTCTCCTTGACAGGCGGTTCCGGGCCAGCCCGCCCGCCAAAAGGGCGGGGGAAGGTCGTCTGGCAGGCAAAAGCGGGTGGCGTCAGTGCTGGATTCAGAATCAGAGGCTTAAGGTTTCCCTTATTTTATCAGCGATGTTTTTCATGGAAAAGGGTTTCTGGATAAAATGCATGCCCGGCTTCAGCACCCCATGGTGGGCAATGACATTGGCCGTGTACCCGGACATGAAAAGGGTGCGCATATGGGGATGCTGGAGCTGCAGGCGATGGGCCAGATCACGGCCGTTCATTTCAGGCATGATCACATCGGTGAGGAGCAGATGAATGTCTTCTCCATGGGTCTGGGCAATGTCGAGGGCTTCTGTGGGGGTGGCTGCGGAAAAGACCTTGTACCCCAGATGTCCCAGCATGCGGGAGGTGAGCTTGAGAAGGGCGGGCTCGTCTTCCACCACAAGAACGCCTTCCTTTCCCGTGGGAATGGGCCCCTTTTCAGTCTGGGGAGGCGCAGGCAGGCCTTTCTTTTCTCTGGGAATGTAGATGCGGAAAGAGCTGCCCTTTCCGGGTTCGCTGTACACATGGATGAATCCGCCGTTTTGGCGGATGATGCCGTATACCATGGAAAGGCCGAGTCCCGTACCCGCACCCTGGGGTTTGGTGGTGAAAAAGGGCTCAAAGATCTGGGAAAGGGTGTCTCTGTTCATGCCGCAGCCGTCATCGCTGACCGCCAGCATGACATAGTCTCCGGGAAGAAATTCCGCCTGGGTTTCGCAATAGGCCTCATCAAAGGAAACATTGCTCGTTTCAATGGTGAGCCGACCGATGCCGGAAATGGCGTCCTTGGCGTTGATGGTGAGGTTGGCAAGAATCTGGTCTACCTGGCTGGGATCCATGCGCACAGGCCACAGATGTTCTGTTGGATGCCACTGCAGGTCGATATCCTCTCCGATGAGGCGGCGCAGCATCCTGAGCATGCCTTCGATGGTGGCGTTCAGATCCAGAATCCTGGGCGCAATGGTCTGCCTGCGGGCAAAGGCCAGGAGCTGTCGGGTAAGTTCGGCAGAGCGGCGGGCGGCTTTCTGAATCTCATGCACATCCCGGATGGCGGGATGGGTTGAACCAAGGGATTCTTCCATCAGTTCTCCGTGGCCGAGGATAATGCTCAGCATATTGTTAAAATCGTGGGCTACCCCACCGGCCAGTTTGCCGATGGCTTCCATTTTCTGGGATTGAAGAAGTTGGTTTTCCAGGCGCTTGCGTTCGCTGATGTCATGGATGATGGAGTGGAGATAATCCTTTCCCTTCATGCGGATCCGGGAGCTGAAAACCGCCACATCCCGTATGGAACCGTCGGCCCTGCGATGCTGAAATTCAAAGTGCACCCGGTTGCGGGCCTTTACCTTTTCAATTTCCCGGGCGATCTCTTCAAAGGAAAGAAGGTTGATGTCTTGAATATGCATGGATCTCAGGCTTTCCCTGGACCAGCCGTAATAGGCCACAGCGGCTTCATTGGCGTCGATAATGGCCCCTGTTTCCGGATCCAGGATGAACTTGATGGCGGCATGCTCCTCAAAGAGCCTCCGGTAGTCCTCTTCACTGGCCAGGAGGGCTTCCTCTGACGCCTTCTGCCGGGTGATGTCCTGGAAGGTTCCCCGGACCTGTACAACCCGGCCTTCCCGGATGACGGGATGACCTATGGTGCGGATCCATTTCCGATTGCCGTCCGCAGAAAGCATCTGGAGTTCGAGGTCATAGGGTTTTTGCCGGGAGAGTACATCCTGTATGGCGCTCTCAATGCGTCTCCGGGATTCCTCGGTGTAAAAGGCGAGTCCTTTTTCCACGGAAGTGGCCTCATCAACGGGAAGGCCGTGGATGCGGGCCACTTCGTCGGTCCAGGTACCCTTGCCGGTTTCCGGATCGAATTCCCAGGCTCCGATCTGGGCAATGCCGCCCATTTCCCGGAGAAGAAGGTCTTGCTTTTGAATCTGGATTTCCGTTTTTTTGCGTTCATCAATGTCCTGAAAAGCCCCCTGCACCCGGATGATGACGCCGACCTTGTCGCGTATGGCTTCGCCAATGGTCCGTACCCAGATGCGGACTCCCTGGGCGTTGAGGATTTCCATCTCCTCGTCGTAGGAAAGGCCTTCCCTGCTGCAGGCTGCGTAGGCTTTTCTGATTTTCTCCCGCCATTCCGGCGCATAAAAGGCAAAGGCTTCTTCCAGGGTAGGGGCGTATTCCGGGGGCATGCCATGGATGATGGCAACCCCGTCGGACCAGGTGATTTTTCCGGTTGCAAGATCCACAGACCAGCCTCCCAGCCTTGCCATGCGCCCGGCCATGCGCAGCAGGGCTTCGCTGGCTTTGAGTTTTTCGAGGTTGCGGTATTCCTCGCTCACATCCCGGAATACAAGAACAACGCCGGTGAGGACGCCATCCTCCTGGAAAATGGGGGCTGCGCTGTCAGCGATCTGGAGTTCTTGGCCGTCTTTGGCGATAAGGAGGGTGTGGTTGGAAAGACCTTCCACCTTGCCGGTCCTTATCACCTTTTTGACGGGATCTTCAGCGGGCGCACGGGTGTGGGCATGAATGACGCGGAATATGTCCGTAAGGGGTTTTTGCAGAGCCTCCTGGAAGGTCCATCCGGTGAGAGCCTGGGCCACAGGATTCATCAGAGTGATGCGCCCCCGGGTGTCTGTGGCGATGACGGCATCCCCGATGGATCTGAGGGTGATATCAAGATTTTTCCTTGAATTTTCAAGACTTCTGAGGTGATGGGCGGAAAACTCCTGCTCCGAAAGCACCTTGCCCGCCAGCAGGGTGGCCAAAGGATAAATGAAAAGTATGGGAAGAGCCATGTTGCGTATCACGAGCCAGGCCACCTCTCTGGGCAGGGTCAGCATGAGGGCCAGCATGGAGAGGTGGACGGCAAAGCCGAAAATCAGGAGAGCCCGGGTGTCGGGCGTGGCCTTGCGGGTCTGGAAGTGGGCATGGGCCAAAAGGCCGATGGCCATGGAAGAAAGGATGACCAGTACGCCGGTGAAGGTTCCGATCCCACCCAGTTGTATGCGGCAGAGTATGGGCATGAGCGCTGCGATAACTCCGGCGATGGGACCGTGGAAAAGGGCGCAGAGGCTGACCATCACGGAGCGGCCGTCAAAGACCAGGCCAGGTCCCAGAACCAGAGGTTTGAGCATGCCGATGACAGCGGCGGAGCCGAAGAGAAAACCCTGAACCCAGGGACCTGGGCGACTTGTTCGGGGCCAGCGTCTGGAAATGAAACCGGAAAGGACACTTAAGGCAATGAGAAGCGCCAGGTTAAGAACCAGATCCAGATACATCATGGGACGTCCTTGGATGCGGGGTGTTGGTGTGGGGCTTGGGGCTTGCATGCGATAAAAAGAAGAGCTTCATCCATAGCATGTCAGGCCCAAAAGAAAAAGCGCTCACTTGTTTTTGACGCTGGGGTCCGGAAAGAAGGATGGGGTATTTGGGGTCTGGGATGAAAAAGACGTAGATCGATAGATCAGGATATGGTAATATTTTAAAGTTTTCAGATGAAAAAGGCTGGGGCCTTTCGTAAAAAAAGTGGTGCCTGCCTCCGGATACAGAATTTTATTGTGAATGCCTATTTGCCCTGATGTGAAAAAAGGAAGACCATGACATTTCTTGAAGCCCTGAAATCCCACATCCTTGTTTTAGACGGTGCCATGGGTACCATGATCCAGAACCTTGGCCTGACCGCAGCGGATTTTGGCGGTGAATCCTATGAAATGCTCTCGGACATGCTGGTTTTTTCCAGACCTTCGGCCCTGCGGGATATTCATTTGGCCTATTTTGAGGCCGGAGCCCACGGGGTGGAGACCAACACCTTTGGCGCAAGCCCCTTGAGACTTCAGGAGTTTGATTTTTCGGATCTGGATACGGGGCTTTTTGAGAATATCCCCGAAGGCATTCTTCTGAACCGCCTTTCTCCGGAAGAGATGGCCTACTGGATGAGCCGCGAGGGCGCTGCCATTGCCAAAGAAGCCAAGGAGCTGTTTGCGGCCTCTCCGGCCTATGATGGCAGGCCCCTTTTTGTGGTGGGCTCCCTCGGGCCTTCCAACTTTGTGCTTTCACCCACGGAGGCGGATCTGCACAGGGGAGACTGGGAAAGCATCGAGGAAAATTTCCGGGTGCAGGTTTCGGGTCTTGTGGATGGCGGGGTGGATGTGCTCCTCTTTGAGACCCAGCAGGATATGCTGGAGCTGAAGGCCGCCGTTTCCGGGGCCCAGAAGGCCATGAAGGAAAAGGGTGTGCGCCTGCCCATCATGTGCCAGGTGACGGTGGATGCCCACAGCCGTATGCAGATTTTCGGCACGGACATCCATTCCGTGATCATTACCCTGTCTGGCATCGGCATAGATGCCCTGGGCATCAACTGCTCCATCGGCCCGGATCTCATGGAGCCCACGGTGGCAAAACTTTCCCGTTTCAGTCCCCTTCCCATTTCCGTTTTGCCCAATGCGGGGCTTCCGGAAAACATTGGGGGCAGAACGGTCTTTCCCCAGTCGCCCGAGGATCTGGCCGGACATCTGGCAAGGTTCATGGATACCTACGGCATCAACATTGTGGGCGGATGCTGCGGCACCACCCCGGCCCATATCCGGGCTGTGGCCAAAGAGGCCGGAAAGCGGAAGCCCAAAGAGAGAAAGCCCGAAGGCGGGGTGTATCTCGCCGGGCCGCGAAGGGCCGTGCGCCTTGAAAGCGAGGCCCAGCTTATCCGCATCGGGGAAAGGCTCAACGTGCGGGGCTCCAAAAAGGTGAGGGATGCGGTGGAGCACGATGGCCCTCCGGACATGGATGCCCTGGAGGAAGTGGTGCGGGAGCAGCTGGAGGATCTGGGCTGTGAGGTGCTGGATGTGTGCATGGACTCCAACATTGTGGACACCAAAACCGTGCTGCCCCAGGTGATTCAGGGGGTGTGCGTGGATTTTCCGGGGGCGCTGTGCATCGATTCCTTTGATGCCGATGCCCTCATCGCTGCGGTGAAGGCCTATCCCGGCCGCCCGCTCATCAACTCCATTTCCATGGAGGGCCATGGGGAAGGCTCCAAGGCGGATTTTGTCTGCCGTCATACGGCCTTTCATCATCCTTTATATATTGCCCTGGCTGCGGATGATGAAGGTCCGGCCCAGACAAAGGAGCGCAAAAAAGCCATTGCCGACCGCCTGGTGGAAACGGCCTCTCTCTATGGTGTGGCCGCGGATCAGCTTCTCATCGACATCAATGCCTTTCCCATTGGTTCCGAGTCGGTGGAGGGCATGAACTTTGCCCTGGAATCCCTTGCTTCCATTCCCCTCATCAAGGCGGCCCATCCCGGTATCATGACCACCATCGGTGTCAGCAATCTCACCAACGGCCTTGCGAAAAAGCCCTATATGCGCCTGGTGCTCACCTCCGTCTTTCTTGATGAGGGCCGAAAGCGGGGGCTGGATGCAGCCATCGTGAATCCCAACCACTACGCCCCCGTGGAAAGTCTGGATGCCGGGGATTATGTCCTGGGCCTGAAGGTGGTGCTGGAGCGGGACATGGAGGCCTATGCCACGCTTGAGGACATTGCCGAGCGCAAGCAGGGCCGCAAGGTGGAAAAACGTTCTTCCTATGAGGGGCTTTCGCCTGCGGAGACCCTGAGGGAAAAGATCAAGGATGGTTTCAAAAAGCGGGAGCCGGGTGTGGTGTGCTGGAAGGGCCGGGACATTGCCTATCAGGACACCATTGTTCTGGATGCGGTGAAGGCTCTGGAGGATTTTCCGCCCCTTGTCCTCATCAGTGACTATCTCATGGATGCCATGAATGTGCTGGGCGAACGCTTTGCCGCAGGGGAGGCCTCTTTGCCCCATCTCCTGAAGGCCGCGGACGTGATGAAGGCTGTCATGGGCTTTCTTGAAAATGTCATGGCCGAAGGGGCGGTGCAGGAGGCCTTCAAGGCCACCATTGTCATGGGTACGGTATACCAGGACGTGCATTCCATCGGAAAGGATCTCACCAAAACGCTGCTGGAAAATTACGGCTTCCGGGTGATTGATCTTGGGGTACAGGTGCCGGTGGATGCCTTTGTGGAAACGGCCATCCGGGAAAAGGCCGATGCCATCGGCATGAGTGCCCTTCTTGTTCAGACGGCCAATCACATGATTACTGTGGTCAAACGCATGGATGAGCTGGGGCTTTCCATTCCGGTCTTTGTGGGCGGCGCACCCGTGAACCTCCGTCATGCCGCCACCGTTGCCCTGCGAGGGGGCGGAGATGTGGAAAAGATCAAGCCCGATGTTTTTTACTGCCAGACCGCCATGGACAGCGTGAACCTCATGGAGGGACTGGTGTCTTCAAGAAGGGAGGCGGTGATTGCGGAAAACCGGGAAAAGCTCCTTGGCGCATGGCAGGCAGGCCAGGAGAGGGCAAAGGAAAAATCCGGGCTTCTGGCCACCTTGCCACGGCGTACGCTTGATTTCGGAAACCATCCGGAAAGTCATTCTTTTGCGGCAGAAACCCTTTCCCCCCTGCTGAGGGAGATCGGCATCCACGAAAAAAGGCTTTTTGCCCTGAACTGGAAGATGGGAAAGGATCGAACGGACGGGGAGCATCTTTATGAGGTCTGGATGGAAAGGGCGCAGAGGGAAGGACTGATCCGGGCTTCAGGCCGCGTGGCCCTCTTTCCGGCCAACAGCGAGGGGCAGGATATTGTGCTCTTTGATCCGGAAAATCCGGAAAAAGAAGTGGCCCGCATCTTTACAGAAATGCAGACTGGCTCCGGCAAAAAGGATATTTTTTGTGTGGCGGACTTTGTAAGACCCCTTGGGGATGGAAAAAGGGACTGCGTGGGGCTTCAGATTGCCACGGCGGGGCGGGCATCTTCAGAAGCTGTGGAGGCCTTCAAGGCCGCAGGGGATACGGAAAGCGCCCATCTTCTTCAGGGGCTTTCCGACCGCGTTGCAGAAGATCTTGCGGGGCTTTTACACGAAAGACTGAAGGCCCTTTCCGGGCTGGATTCGGGGTGCCGTTATTCTCCGGGCTATCCCGGTATCCCTTTAGAGGAAAACGGGGTGCTGTATCGCCTTCTTGAGGCCGAAGAGCTGGGAATCACCCTGACGGAGGCGGGGGAATTTCATCCCACCTCCACCACGGCCGCTCTGGTGATTTTTCATAAGAATGCGGGTTACGCCAGCCCTGAGGTCTGAAGTCGGGGCAGGACGGAAAGCGAATATTCCATGGGGGCCGGGCATTCGGCCCCTTTTCCGTTGCAGGTGAAGGCAAGACTTGCGGCGAGGGCCTTGAGCTGCTCGGCCTGGGCATTCATCTCTTCGGATGCGGCTGCGGATTCTTCGGCATTGGCGGCGTTTTCACCTGTGGCTTTTTCTATGGCCTGGATATGGGTTGCAATGTGGGTGAGGCCTGAGGCATTTTCCCTGGCGTTTTCCTTCAGCTCCGCCACAATGGTGCTGACCCGGGTCATCTGTTCCTGAAGATTTTCCATCTGTGTGCGGGTCTCCCTGACTTTTTTCATGCCTTCTTCCACGTCCCTTACCGTGGTATGGATCAATTCCGCCGTATTTTTAGCCGACAGGGCGGATTTCATGGCAAGGCTGCGGACTTCTTCCGCAACCACGGCAAAGCCTGCTCCGGCTTCACCTGCCCGGGCGGCTTCGATTGCGGCGTTGAGGGAGAGCAGATTGGTCTGAAAGGCAATCTCATCAATGGTTTTGATGATTTTCACGGTATTCTGCCCTGCGGAGCGGATGCGTTCCATGGCGGAAACAAGACTTTCCATGGAGGTGTATGCGGATGCAAGGGTACTTCTGGCTTCCTTTGCATGAAGATTGCCCTCTTCAGTATGGTTTGCAACGGCGTGGGTGCGGACGCTGATTTCTTCCAGAGCGCGCGTTGCCGCCTGGCTGCTTTCCACCTGACGGTTGGCGCCGTCGGAAAGATTCTGGGCAGAGGCCGAAAGTTCGGAGGAAGCCTCGGCTACGTGGAGAGCGGTTTCATTGAGGGTCTGTATGCCTTGCTGGATCTGTCGGATCAGGGGACGGGTGAGGAGGAAGAGAAGAAAAGAGGCAGCGGCAAGGGCTGCGAGTGTCAGAAGGGCGGAGGAAAATCCGAGACGGTTGATCTCCGCAAGCAAGGTGGCCCTGGGAGCGGAGGCCACCAGGGTCCACTGTTGGTCCGGAATGTGGAAAAAACCGGCCATCTGTACGCCCTGCTCCGCACCATAGGCGGTTACCCCTTCTTTTTCTTTCCGCATATGTGTGAAAAAGGGTTCATCCTTCACACTGGTACTTAAAACCCTTTTTCTGTCCGGATGGACCAGTACCTTTCCTTGTTGATTGATAATCCAGAGGTAACCTTCGGATCCTACCCGCACGGGCGCAATGAAGCGCGCATCCATAACAGCCAGGCTGATGGCGCAAAGAGCAACGCCCGTAATCTTTCTCCCATGGCGCATGGGCGCGGAAATCACGAAAATGGCGTTCCCCGAGGCCATGGAGATGAGGGCGTCGGAAACAGCCACTTCTCCGCGTATGCTTGACTGAAAATAGGCACGACCGGAAATATCGATTCCCCTTTCATGGCTGCCATCGGAAGTGGCGATCACCTTGCCTGTGGCGTCTGCAAGGGCAATGAGTTCGTATTGTCCTTCCATGCTTTCCATGCTGGTCTTCAGGTAAGAGGCGCTTTGGAGAACGAGTTCCGGATTTTTTTCCCATTCAAGAAGCGTCCGAAGGAGGAGAGGGTTGATACTGTAGGTTTCCACATCTCCCCGTCTTTCCCCCACCCACTGGGAAATCTGGCTGGCAGTGCTGCGGGCGACAAAGGCCAGGTGTTCTTCGGTCTGGGAAATCATGGCGCTTCTTGCCAGGGCATAGGCAATGGCGGAAAGGCCGATGAGGGCCAGGGTGAAAAGAATGAGTGTGGGAACCATGAAGCGCTGGCGAAGGGAAAGGGACATGGCGGCCTCTTGGAATGAGGGGTCAGAGCGGAAAGAAAGAATTCACCCTGCTGCGGGCTGGAATTCTCCTTGCGGAAATCCGGAGTCTCGGGGGGGAAGGAAGGGCCTTAGATCTTGTTTTTCTTTGGGATTATAAAGGAATAAGGAGATAAAGGTAAAGCTTTTTTATTGCGGTGCAGGATAAGAGGACGGGCAGGATGGGGAGTGGCGAATCCCTCGTCCTGCCCGGATATCCGGATTCAGGGGTTGGGTGTGAGATGCCTTACCATGGCAAGGGCTGGATCCATCCCCTCGTTGACAATGCCATGGAGCGCACGGACCAGGGCTGTGGGATTTTCATGCTGAAAGACATTGCGGCCGAGGGAAAGACCCGCAGCACCCGCCTGCATGGCATCATAGGCCATCTTGAGAATCTGTGCGTCATTTTCCAATTTCGGGCCTCCTGCGATCACTACGGGAATACAGCAGGCTTCCACCACATGACGGAAGCTTTCCGGGCTGCCCGTATAGGGCACCTTGACCACGTCCGCCCCAGCTCTTCGCCTAAACGGGCGCAATGCTTGACCACATCCACATGGTGTTCGTTTTCAATGCGGGGACCTCTGGCGTAGACCATGGCGAGAACGGGCATCCCCCATTCATTGGCCCTTGTGGTGACATCTCCGAAATCCCGCAGCATGCTTCTTTCGTTCTCATCCCCCACATTGATGTGCACGGAAACGCCGTCTGCACCAAGGCGCAGGCCATCTTCCACGGTGGCGACCAGGGTTTTGGTATTGGAAAAAGGAGACAGGCTGGTGCTGGCGGAGAGGTGAAGAATAAGGCCGATGTCCCGGCCGTGGCCTCTGTGGGTGCGTCGGGGAAGGCCTTTGTGCATGAGCACGGCATTTGCGCCGCCCTCGGCCACTCGGTTGACCGCATTTCTTAAGTCAATTACTCCGGGGATGGGGCCTACGGTCACGCCGTGGTCCATGGGGACAATGATGGTTTTTTTGGTGTTACGGTCGAAAATTCGTTCCAACCGAACCTGTTTGCCAAGCTGCATGGGAGACTCCTTGGGGGTGAGGCGGCAAAGGTCGGCGGAAAGGCATAAAAAAGGACCGCCGACTTTCGCCTGCGGTCCTTGTGGTTTTTTGTCTTATGGATCGTTTTTCAGACCCAGCCACTCCTCAAAGGACCCCAGGCGTTTTGAAACACGCCCAAAAAGCCCTGAAAGTAAAAAAAGGAAGTGGTGAGGATCATATTCATGAAGGCCTTATGGAATAAAATTCGGTTTCTGTCAATACTTTTTCCTGGGCTCCCCATGCAAGAGGGGACCCTAGAAGATGAAAAAGTAGCGCAATCCATACTGGTGCGTGAGAAAACCGCTTTCAATGTCCACATCCCGCCAGTACTGGACGAGGAGCTGCTGTTTGGGGGCGGGTCTGAAGCCCAGGGTCAGTTGGAGGGCGTGATTGTCCTTTTCATTTTTCTGTTTCACGCCTGCCACTTCAGTTTCACCTCCCTTTTCATAATAGTGTCCCAGAGAAAGCATGAAGGTGGGGGTGAAGTCGTAGGAAAAGTGGGTTTCCAGGCGGAAAAGGGGGTCCATTTTTTCCGTGGCGCTGGCGGCGCCGTAATTGTCATTGTCCGTGTAGAATTCAATGCTGGGAACAAGGTCAAGGTAAAAATTGCCAAAGCCTTTGGTGAGGGAGGCTTCAGTTTTAAAGGCCCAACGATTTTTTCCGAGGTTCAGGGGCCTGTATGCGTCATAATCGCCAAAAGGTGCCTGAAACCACTGGGAAAAGGCTACCCAGAATTTATTATCCGGATCGTTGATGGGCCAGATTCCGAAGAGTACGGTGGGATCCATGAGGCCTGAGGTGGAAAGCGTGGTATTGCCATAGGCAGGGCCACTTACGGAGACGCTACCAAAGGGGATCAGCGCCTGCACGGTAGTCATGATGCCTTTGATTTCTTTATAATAGACGGGCCTTAAAATTTGCAGATTGAGATTGTAATTGGCGTCCTGGGAATCGCGTTTACCTTCCTTGTAGCGTTCATTTCCCGTTCTGTGCCGCCCATAGATCAGAATGCCGGTGGTGCCGTCCGGCGGAGCCACATAGCCTTTGGCGTCCCCCGCCTGGACAGGCGCAGGCAGGGTGAAAGCCAGGCAGAGCAAAAGGGCCAGAGTAAGCCCGATGGAAGGGGTCAATGGTTTCAGGGAGCGGATGGGCATGGGTGGGTCCTTTCTTGTTGGTGGATGGTATAGGCAGACGAGTTGTCTGGTTTCGGTGATTTTTTTGGGAGGCCCTTGATGTGCAGGCCTCTTTTAAAAAAGGGTGAGTCTTTTGTTATTTTTCATAAACACTGTTTTTTTGCCCTGCACAGCCCTATGCAAACCCTGAGGGTGCAGGCAGATAAGATTATGAATATGCTTTCAGTGGACAATAAATATAAAATGCATAAAAATCCAGAAAAAATATAAAAAATGGCTGTGGCATGATTCATTTTTTTTAAAAGACAGGCCCAGTATTAATGGGTCTGTGTTTCGATATTGTCATGTTTGGATTTGTACTTTTCTTTTTTGTCGTTTTTTAAGATAGATGCTTGATGGGTCATTGATTTTTTTATATTTAAAATCAATGATTTTTCCTTTTTACTCTTCTGGAATGATACGTGACGGAATTGTTTTTGCTTAGGCAAGGTGGGATGCTTTTTTCATGACAGGAGGAATCGTACACGGAAGCGCGTGCAGAAGGAGGGGAATATGGATGTTTTTCCGGTGAGGATTTCGGTGGGGAACCAAAGGGAATATGTGCTTTCAGGCCGTATGCTGCGCATCTGGGCCGCCAGTACGGGATCTCGTTCTCTGGGGGATCTGGTGTTTTTTCTGAAGCTCTCTTCAGAAGAGCTCATGGGGGATGTGCTCAGCCTTTCTGCCCTGGGACTGATTCGCATGGGGCAGGAGCCCCTGGCCATGGAAGGAGGCAGGGATAGGAAGGAGGGGATGGAAAGGGATAGCGGGGGTGGAAAGCGGAGTGGGCAGAAGTACGGTGTCTATCGTGGAATAAAGATTGTGGATTTTTAACTGCCCACTTGACTGGATAGGTCTGGCAGAACGGAACTTGAAAAAGCAAAGTGCTTGACAAAGAAGGCGGGGAAACGTTAAAAACTCCGCTCATGGCATGCGTATATTCTGGTGCGGAGGTCTGCTGCGCATGGGCAGACGGCGCAAAAAATGAAAAGAATGCTGAAATTGATGCATTTTTGCGGGACCTGTGGGTCCAACCTGCTGGAAAAGCGTCTTGCCAGTTTTCGGGCTTGGGTGTATAGGGTATTTATTTGGATTATTATGTAAAAATGCAAAAAATCTGGTATTCCGGTTCTGGATCAGGCCCGATACGGTCGCATGGGCTCAGGAGGGGCGGCATAATGTGAAGGCTTGGGGAGTCGGGATTATTGGAGGGCTGGGTGGACGGGGGCAGGCGTTCTGCCATTGAAGGCTCTCATACGTTTTTGTGGTGTGATCTCTGCAGTGTCATGTTAGCCATGATGATACCGCATATTGTTTTTTTTTATCAAAATACAATATGCGCAGTGTTGTTTCCGGTATCATGGCATTGGGGAGTTATGGAGACTCTAAAACTAATATTTTTCTGAAGGAGGCAGATTCTTATGGGTGGACATGGACCAGCAACGGAGTGGGGCGAAGATCATGCATCGGACTATAAATCTAAGCTGGGTATCTACATGTTTTTTGTGTACGTGCTTGTCTATGCAGGGTTTATTGCTATCAATGTACTCAGTCCGAAAATGATGGAGGCCATTGTTTTTGCAGGGCTGAATCTGGCCATTGTGTATGGCGTTGGATTGATCTTGTTGGCTTTTATCATGGGGCTTGTTTACAACAAAATGTGTTCAAACAAAGAGGATGAACTGAATACTTAAGGGAGGTAGGATATGATGTGTCGTCTATCACCACTGGCCCTTTTGATTTTTTGCATCGTCTTTGCAGCCATGAATATTCTGATACCCAAAATATTGAAAGTCATGGAGCTTTCCAGCTTGAACATGTCTTTTCTGTATGGGGGATCTTTTGTGGTTTTGACCTGTATTCTTGTCGCTTACTATCTGTCTGTATGTAATGGAAAAAAAGACAACCAATTGAAAAAACAGGAGCAATTGTAATGATTTACAGTCCGTCACCCCTGGCTGTGGGGATTTTTGTAGCCTTTGTTCTTGCGGTTTTAGGGCTTTCTTCGTTTTTTGCTAAAAAAACAACCTCTGCTCAGGGGTACTTTGCTGCTGGCGGCAGCATCCATTGGGGTGTGAATGGCATTGCCTTTGCCGGTGATTACCTTTCTGCGGCCTCTTTCCTGGGTATCTGCGGCATGATCGCCTTTGATGGCTATGATGGATTTCTTTACTCCATCGGCTATCTTGCGGGCTGGGTCGTGGCCCTTTTCCTGGTTGCCGAACCCCTGAAGCGTTACGGCAAGTTTA
>NZ_JAVETM010000046.1:0-21992 GCF_034006065.1 Desulfobotulus sp.
TTATGCTATAACTTCTTTAAAAACAATATTAAATTTCAATTCTGTGGCACCACCTTTTGGGGCTTTTACAAAATGCGACATAGTAATTACAGGCATTTTGGACAAAAAAGGTCTCCCAACTGTAGAAAATGAGCGTAACAATCTTTTCAACTTTTTCTCACAAAATGTGGCCTGAGACTTTTTGCGAGTCCATCATAAATGGATAAAATGTTTTCGGTGTCGGGGCTTTGCCCCCTGGCTGGAAGCCTGAATATTGCTGCCCCATCCCTGCCATGTCATATAGGCCGTGCTGTGCATATCCGGGTGGTGCAGACCGCTGGATTTCACCTCCCTCCTTGCCTTAAGCCTGAAAACCATTTTGAAATATCGCCGAAATCCGAATCCCGACGCGAGCCTTTCAACAAAACCAAGTCTTTATTTTTCAAAAAATTCTCCAGATAGTCACAAAGCGGCGCTGCCTTGTCAAAGTGGGGCCCCAGCATGCCTTTTGGCAGCTTTTCCCTTAAAAAAAACATCTCTTCACCATGGGTCAGGACATGGGCCACTCCCGTCTCCATTAAAGGCGTTGCCAGTTGCGCATGAAGCTCAGGTGCCATATCACCAAGGTGTACAATGCGGCCCAGTACGGCAATTTTTCTGCCTTCGCAGGGAGAATCTTTCAGAACCAAAAAGGCATTCAGCATGGAAATCACCACCGCATTCCAGCTGTCATCAATGATGTAAACATCACCGCAGGACATGGAACAGACGGCGTGCTGCATTCGGCCTTCGTCAGGCACATAACGGTACATGCGATCTGCCGATACTTTCAGATCCATATCCAGGGCATGGGCCACGGCAAGTGCTGCCATGGCATTGTGCAGCATACCTTCTCTCTTGAAAGGGATATCCATTGTTTTTTCAGCACCATTCAGAGCAAGGGTGAGGCGGGAGCCATTCTTAAGGGCACTGATGCCGAGAATACGCAGGGATGCCCCTTCGCTGGAACCAAAGGTGATGATGCGGCCAGCATGACGCTGAGCCTGGGAAAGCACAGTGTCATAATGGGGAAGGTGCTCACCTAAAATAGCTGTGCCACCGGGTACAAGACCGTCAAAAATTCTGGACTTCCACCTTGCCACATCCTTTATGGTTTTCACCATGGATCTGGTCTGGGAAAGACCAATTTCAGTAATCAGTGAAACCGTCGGGCGAATCAGCCGGGTAACAGGCCCTCGCTGCATCCACAGGGCGGACTGGGCCACTTCTATGACTGCAGCCCTGTAATCCTGGGAAAGGCTTGCCAACTGCAAAGGTGCTCCTACCCGTGAATTATAGTTATCTACGCTTGCAAGGCATTGCCCCTCTTCAAAGAGGGTTTTAATGAGGGCCACAGTTGTGGATTTCCCGGCAGTACCTGTCACCGCAATAACAGGGCCCGCAAAGCGCTGACGTGCGGCAAACCCCAATTCCATAATGGCCTTTATGGGATCTGCAACCAGCAGCTGAGGAAAATCTATGGGCAGATCAGGAACAGGGCGACTTACAATGGCCCCCCCCAGCTCATGGGCCATTTCAGCAAGAAGCAGGTGCCGATCTCCCAGACCCTTCACAGGCTGAGTGGATCCTTCGTGACGTTTGCGCTCATGGTTGGTATGGGCTGCAAAAAGCGTCGGGCCTGGCCGCATGGGTAAATGTTTTTTACCGTTGACAATGGAGCGTACAAACCAGCCTTTCTCGGGCGGCACCAGCCATTTTCCCCCGGTTACAAGGGCAAGCTGCTCTGCCGTCCAGGTCCGTCCGGGCTGGCATGTGAGAAGATCTGCCGGAAACTCAGTCCGGTAACGGAGAGGAGACGGGGTATCCTTACCCGGGATGGCGAGCGTGATTTTTTCCGGATGCACGTACACGGTGTCAGCCTTATCCTTGCCTGTTATCCGCACTTCCACCTGAAGAGGGATATTTTCCAACTGATTCATCTGTGGCGGCCTCAGGCCATAAAAATCCCTGTAAATTCTGCCAGGCACCCAGCGGCCCGTTGGCTGCATCCAGTCACAGGGATCATGATCCATCTCCCTGCCCCACTCTGGCATTCTGCATGGTTTTACGGGAACAGCCCGGCAGTCAATTCGGTAATCCTCCGCCACAGGCGCATCAGCCAACCACCAGCTTTCTACCCAGAGCATACTGCGCTGTTTCAACTCTACGGGATCAACCCGGATACCAAGGAGCTGAATACCCTGAAAGGATACAGGGTCAATGGCATATGCCGCAGGAACTCCGGCAACCTGTCCGTAATCCGGGCCAGGCCTGTAATCAAGGAGGGTTTCGGGTCTGTAGCGGGTGAATGGGGCCGGGGTAAAATATTTTTTCTCCTTTGGCTCCGGATTCAGTCTCAGGCTGGCAGTACCATCTCCATTTACCTGCAGTTTCGTGCCCAGTCTGAAGCTGAGCTCCTGCATATGGCTGCTGACACGGAACGCCTCCTGCCCATGCAGGCATTCTGAAAAACCGAAACCTGTTCCCACAGGTATGAAATGAACGGCGAGAACACCGTGATGGCAGGCCTCGAGTTCAAAGAGACCGCTGTCTGCCAGATTCGACCTGACGGAATCAAAGAGCAGATCGCCCGCGTCATGGATGATGGGCCTGTTCCGGTACACCTCCATGCCCTGAAGACGATGAGCTGACGCCCCCAGCACAGCATCCGCACCCGCATCAATGAGGGTATGACCGAAACGGATTTCATTTGCATCCGGCTCAGAGGCATGGTTGTCTCCCCAGTGAACGGCCACAAAAACAATATCTGCTGTTTCCCTGGCCTTTTCAATGCGGGGACGGAGCATATCATGGCTGTAGGCTGGATTGTTCATGGGCAGCCATGCGGTTCCGGGACTGCTATGTCCTGCCGCAAAACGATGCTGGGTGGTGTCTATGGAAAAAATAGCCACATTGAGATCTCCGGCCCGCCGGAAAACAGGTTTAAGGGCCGTATTCAGATCATATCCCGTCCCGGCATGGCCGATGCCCAGATCATCCAGAATAAGAGACTGCTGCCATAACGCTGCCGGGCCGTAATCGCCGCTGTGATTGTTGGCCAAAGTCACCACATCCACACCGGCAGATGTCAGGATTTCCAGCATTTCCGGCCTTGCCCGGTAATAATAGGGGCCACCCTCTCCTTTGGGAATGCCCTGCTTTCCTGTTGTGGCCACAACACACTCCAGGTTCACAATGCTGAGATCTGCGCTTCTGAGCCTTTTAAGATCCAGAACCCTGTCAGCGCTCAGTTCCCGGGTACGGTAGTGCTGCCTCCGTCCAAGATTCACATCTCCACCCCACACAATTTTTGCACATGATTTCATGGAGTAATATGGGGAAGAATCGAAGTCAGGCTTTTTTGTTTCCTCTGCATCTTCAGGGACAACATCCTGTACTGATTTTTCGCCATGATCTGGCCTGTCATGAAAATCTCCTCCCCACGACGATGATGCCCCATCCAGATAATGGTGTAGGTATGTCACAAAGCCCGAAAGATAATGTTCCACATCATCAATGCGTACCCGGAAGGCATGGTGGCGTATGAAAAAGCTGCCCAGAATGCGCTGGGGGTTTTCAAAGAACATGGCAAATTCCGGCCAGAAATGGCCGTTGAGCAGATAACGGGCGCGGTGTTCCAGCGCATGGTAGAACTTGTCCATATCCAGTGCATGAAGAAGATGGCTGTTGTCCGGGTCTTTCTTCAGACGGACAATCATCTTGTGGGCCGCCATCATCAGTTCCAGCAGGGTGGGAAAGGTGGTGATGCGCTCCAGCACAAAATCCAGATGCCCTGCAACATTTTCTATGCCGAAGCGGTAATATTTTTCTTCAGGGCGGTAGAGGGTCAGCTCGTTTACGCAATAGCTCAGCCAGTGGTCATTGGCTCTCCAGTGGTTTTTTGCAATGAAGTATTCAAAGGCTTTTTCCACGGTACGCAGCCAGCGTTCATCCTTTGTGAGCCCGTAAAGGCGCATCAGGCCAAAGGCGGCCTCCCCGTCATAATAAATGATGCGGAACTGCTCTTTTATTTTCAGGGTTCCAGCATGGAGTACGTGGCAAAACTGACCCGTATCCGGGTTCTGCATGAGAAGGATGCCAAGGCCAAGGCTCTCCATCAGGGGAAGAAACTGATTATCTTCAGTCAGTTCGGTGTACTTGACAAGGGCGAGCAGGCAGACGGCATTGCCGCCGAGCTTGATTTCATCGTCGAGATCCACAAGAAATGCCGGGTTCCGGCCGTCTGCAAGGGAATAGCTGCGTATCAGCTCCTTTGTAAGACACCCAAGGCTTCTATCTATGGCGGCCTTCAGGCTTTCTGACTGCGTTACTTCCCAGGCTTCCAGCATACTGTAGGTGGTGCTGGCATGGCGCAGGGTGTTGTAGGTATTGATTTCCCTGTCAAAACAGGGATGCATGCCATAGACAAAGCGACCCTTTGCATTCAGCTGATCCGCAAGGAAAATACTGGCATCACGGATGCACTGACAGGCCGTATCCCTGTCAAGCTGCTCCAGGATGCGGCGTCCCGTATCTCTACCTTCCTTGCCGCCACTGTACCCATGAAGGCATAGCGGTGCTTTTCCCGGCTGGAAAAGGATGGCTTCCGTTGTGAAGGTACACACGGGCTTATCGTCGGAGAAATCCGGAGAAATCCCGTTTCCGAACCGGGTTTTTGCGTATCTTACAAAGTTTGCCTCATTCAGCTCCGCCTTAGCCTGTTCCTTTTCCGGATAAAGCATGGCATTGGCGTTGAGTTCCATTTCAAGGAAGGCATGGTTGAAATTCTCATCAAGGGCGATTCCATAACGAAAATAATTCCGTTTACTCAGGCTCAGCTCCCTCTTCAGCTCTGCCCAGGTTTTTTCTTGAAAATCCTGAATCCAGTCCACCCTGAGCCAGCGGATTTTAAAGGGTTTGGGATGAACCTGCTGCACGGTCCGCATCAGATTTTTCCAGACATGCCCAAAATCATAGCCCGGCGCATGCAGCACCCTGGCGCGACGGACTCCATCCGTAAAGGATAAAAAGATGCAGATTCTCTTTTGGCAGCTGGCCTGTATGGCCTGCTCCAGAACCGGCCTTGCCTCTTCCAGCATTGCTGTGAGCCATGCATCAGGGCAGGCCTTGAGGAAGGTACGCAGGGGTCTGAAATGGGTATTCGCTCTGATTTGGGATTGTTTCTTTTTCAAAGCATGCTGTGCGCGCAGGGCACTGGCCAGCGCGTTTTTTTTCTTGCGTTTTGTCATATTCCATCCGAAAGCCTGATCGGCTTTTATTGTAAGGGGCCTTGTGGTATGGGAAAAAAGCCCCATAAAAGACGCAGGCACCGTCTCCGCTCGAAAGAGAACGCCCCGGATACGGAAAGCTCCGTGGCAAATCCGGTTCGCCATTAAAAGTGCTTCCCCAACAAACACGCCAGCTGAACACAGACAGGAACATCGCCGCGACAAGGGCGGCAATCCCGTACCGGATTCTGATAAAAGACATATAAAACCATCCTGAACACAAGGGCGGAAAGGTCAGGGCATCAAGCCCCTGCGGGCGCATGCCTCCTGATCCTGAAAATCATCCCGGACACCCCACGGGAGCAACACATTTCTGCAGACGGAACCAATACCTTGGCGGGTTAAAACACTGCGAACATTGTCAGGGCAACAATGCAAAAAACATACCGACCCATAACACAACAGAATAAAAATGCCTGAAGAAGGCTTGAAAGGGGGGTACATACAAAAAAGCAGAGATGGAGGCAGGGAAAAGGAGGGAAGTGGTCAGGTTTTTATGTCATTTTACGTCAAACAATGACGCAATTTGTCAAGCACCAAGACGCTTTGATCAGGACAAAAGTCTCGGCAATATCTGCGAAAGAACAAAACAGCTAGATGAAAACCACATTCACCTGTTAGGCCAAGGGCTTGCCTGATATGGGGGCAGCGGCCCTGTGGCTAAAAAACTAAAATCTTGTTATTATTCAAAAAAAACGCCTGGCTTTGCAGCTTTTTAAAATCTTTGACAATAAATCAATGGCCCGGGTGGTTTTGCGATTTTCTGCCCTCACCCCCGGCCCCTCTCCCAGAGAGAGAAAAAAAACGACCGTTCTTCACCGTTCGTCCATATCCCCATTCCACTCTCAGTAAAAGCAACGCAAAAGTGAAGATAAGCCCAAGAGACGCAGGGAGATATTCGGAATAACCGCCGGATTTTCAAATGTCTCGCCGGTGGACACCTGGAATCCCCCCATCAGGCATCCTTTTCTCTGAAAAGCGCGTAATAGGTAACGGGCACCACAATGAGGGTAAAGAGGGTGGAGGCAAAAAGCCCGAAAATCAGGGCCCAGGCCAGACCGGAAAACACCGGATCAAAGGTGATGGGAGCCGCACCAATGGCGGTGGTGAGGGCAGTGAGCACAATGGGCCTCAGACGAATGGCCCCACTCTGGAGAATGGCCTCGGAAAGGGCCATGCCCCTGCCCACAGCCTCCTGGATGAACTCCACCAGCACAAGGGAGTTTCGGATCACAATACCGCCCAGGGCGATCATGCCGATCATGGAGGTGGCCGTGAAAAAAACGGGATTGGCATAGGGCCCGATGGCAGGAGCGCCCATGAGGTTCAGAAGCCAGAAGCCCGGCAGAATACCCAGAAGGGTCAGGGGAATGGCCATCATGATGAGAAGGGGCAGGCCAAAACTGCCCGACTGGATCACAAGCAGAAGATAAATGCCGAGCAGGGCTCCGGCAAACGCAAGGCCCATGTCCCGGAACACATTGAGGGTGATCTTCCACTCCCCTTCCCCGGCCCACTCAACGCGGATACCCTCGGCCGGAGGCCGGGCCTTCAGACTTGCCATCCCATCCAGTACCCCTTCCGCAGGGGATTTACCCGCCATGTCTCCTGTCACATACACCACCCGCGCCAGATTCTTGTGATAGATGGGGGTATCCTCCTGTTCCCGCACCACGGTCACCAGCTCTGCCAGAGGCAGGGTGTCCCCCGTGGCGGTTTTCAGGGGAAGACTGCCCAGACCGGCTTCGGAGCTACGGACTTCCCTCGGAAGCACCACCCGGATGGGCAGAGGCGAACGCTCTCCCTCCTGATGCAGGGTGGCGGCCACCTTTCCGCCCACGGCGGTCTCAAGGCTCCGGAGAAGGGTCTCCACGGAAATGCCGTGCAGGGCCGCTTTTTCCCGATCCACCACAAAAGAGAGACGGGCTCCCCCTTCCTTGGGCATGATGTCGAGATCCGTGACAAAGGGTTCATCGGCCATCACAGTCCGCACATGGGCCGCTCCGGCAAGAAGGGCTTCGTAGGGCATGTCTTCCCTGCCATAGATTTCCGCCACCAGGGTGGAAAGCACAGGGGGGCCGGGCGGCACTTCCACAAGCTGCAGGCTCACCCCCCGTCTCTGGGCCAGGACCTCCAGCTCCGGCCTCAGGCGCAGCACAAGCCCGTGGCTCTGGAGATCCCGCTCTCCCTTATCCACGAGATTCACCCGGATATCGGCAAGATGCGGCCCTTCGCGCAGGTAGTAGTGCCGCACCATACCGTTAAAGTCCATGGGAGAGGCCACACCTGTGAAGCTGATCACCTCCCTTACCTCCGGCACGGAACGCAGGTAATGCTCAAACTCCCGCACCACCGCATCCGTGGCTTCCAGCGGTGTACCTGCGGGCATCTCCAGCATGACCTGAAATTCGGATTTGTTGTCAAAGGGCAGAAGCTTCAGGGGCACCTGACGCAGAAACACAAGGGAGATGCAGCCCGCAAACAGAAAAAGAATGCCGCCAAGAAGGGCAAAACGGTTTCTGCGGGAGGCGAGAAAGGGCGTCATCAGTCTGCGATAAAAATCCTGAATCCCCGGATGTACGCCGGACCCTTCCGTCTCAGAAGAAGGAAGGGTCTTTCCGGAAAAGCGGTTTTTCAAGAGAAGCCAGGACAGCCAGGGAACGATGGTCAGGGCCCAGAGGGTGGAGAAGGTCACGGTCAGGGGAACGTTCACCGCCATGGGTGCCATGTAGGGCCCCATCATGCCGGTGATGAAAAAAAGGGGCACAAAGCAGAGGATGATGGCCACGGTGGACATGAGCACAGGAGACAATACCTCTTTTACGCCCACAAGGGTGGCCTCCTCAGGGGGCAGGATTCCTTTTCGGATGTTGCGCTGGATATTGTCCACATTGGTGATGGGATCATCCACCACAAGGCCCAGAGAAAGGATGAGGGCAAAAAGGGTCACCCGGTTGATGGTGTAGCCTGCCACAAAATTCACAAAAAGGGCCAGGGAAAAGCTCAAAGGAACGGCGACGGCCACCACAAGGGCTTCCCGCCAGCCCAGGGTGAAGGCCAGAAGCAGCACCACGGAAACCACGGCAAAACCCAGAGAAAGGAGGAGGCCGGATACTTTCTCGCTGGCCGTTTCTCCGTAGTTGCGGGTCACGGAAACGAAAACATTCTGAGGCAGAATCTCCCTTTTCAGGCTTTCCATTTTCCTGACCACATCATCGGCAACGGTCACGGCATTGGTGCCCCGCTTCTTTGCCACAGCCAGGGTAACGGCAGCCCTCGCCTCCATCCCCTCTCCCCCATGACCCACGCCCAGACTGAAACGGGAATGGGAAAGGGCCTCTTCCGGGCCGCTGATGATCTCCGCCACATCCTTAAGATAGACGGGCCTGCCTTCATGTACCCCCACCACCAGGGAAGAAACGTCTCCCACATCCTTTAAAAAAGCGTTGGAAGCCACCATGAAACTGCGGTTGGCCTGACTGATCCGGCCCGCGCTCACGGACACGTCGGAGGTGGCAAGGGCCCGCAGCACCGCATCCACATCCACCCCGAAACCCGCCATGCGATCCGGGGCCAGGGCAACCCGCACCTCCTGCCTTCTGCCGCCCACCATTTCCGTGCGGGAGACATTCTTCACCTCGGAAAGCCTTGCCAGCATCTCCGCCCCCATGCGGTGCAGGGCGTGGTCATCATGGGCTTCCGAATGCAGGGTGAAGGTCACAATGGGCACATCATCAATCTCAACGGGCTTGATGAGCCAGCCCCGCACGATGGCCGGAGCCAGGTCTTGGTTCATCATGATCCGGTTGTGAAGGCGCACCAGGGCCGCCTCCCGGTCTTCCCCCACATAAAAACGCACCGTCACCACGGCATGATCCTGATGGGACATGGAATAGACATACTCCACCCCGTCGATCTGCCAGAGCAGGCGCTCCAGGGGGGTTGCCACCAGCTGCTCCACCTCCTTTGCCGAAGCACCGGGAGCATTCACAAAAATATCCGCAAGGGGCACCACAATCTGGGGTTCTTCCTCCTTGGGCGTAAGGAGAACGGAAAAAAATCCCAGAATCAGGGCGGCGGCCACCACAATGGGAGAAAGCCTTGAGGAAAGGAACTGACGGACAAGGCCCATCACCACCCCGGTGGGCGGGCCGGAAAGGGCAGGCTGCATGTTCATGAATCCTTCCTCCCCCGGGAAAGGGCCACCTTTTCACCGCCTTCAAGGCCGGAGAGAATTTCGATCATGCCCCCTCCCATTCTTTCGCCCGTGGTGACAAAACGCCGCTCCCAGCGATCTTCCACCTGCACCTCGACAAGGGCAAGCTGCCCCACCTTCCGGATGGCGTCTTCTTCAATCCAGACCGCAGCACGGCTTCCCACAGGAATGCGCAGGGTGCCGAACATGCCCGGATACAGGCCTTCCTTCACGGGCAGGGCCACCTTCACAAGGAAGGTGCGGCTTTTGGGATCCGCATAGGGCACCACTTCCTCCACCCCAGCGGGAAATTCCGCGTTCAGGGTGTTGATGCGTACCCAGAGCTTTTCTCCGGGTTTCACCTTTGAAAAAAGACCTTCCCGCACATAGGCTTCAAGCCTCAGAAAACCGCTGGTCTGAAGGAGGAGCAGGGGCTTTCCCGGAACCGCCGTATCCCCCGGTTCCACCAGCCGCTTCAGAACCTCGCCGGATTCCGGTGCTGTGATGCGGGTGTAGCCATGGGCGATTTCCGCCTCCCGCAGCACTTCTCTGGCCTGACGGATGGAGGCCTCCGACGCCAGAAGTCCTTCCCTGGCACGGGCCGCATGGGCCTCGGCCTGACGGAAGGCGGATGTGGCCTGCTCCACCTGACGCTGGGTGGCGGCTCCCTGGGCAAAAAAGCCCTGAATCCGATCATGATCCGCCCGCGCCGCATCCAGGGCCGCATCCGCTGCAGCAATGGCCTGTCTTGTCTGCTGACGGCCGGATTCTGCGGCACTGAGGGCTTCCCTGGCCTGCTCCATGCGGGCCCGCACCTGACGGTCATCCAGCAGAATCAGGGGATCCCCCTTTTCCACACGGCTGCCCGACCGCACCGCCACCTCCCGCACCTGACCCGCAATCTGGGCCTCAATGCTGGATTCCGTGCGGGGCCGGACGGTTCCCACGGCCTCCTGCCATTCCTCCCGCTCTCCGGAAATGGCCAGCACCGTGGCTTCCGGTTCCGGAAGGAATTCAAAAACCTTGAGAGGGGGAGAGGATGTGTCTCCGCAGGCCCCCAGAAGCAGCATGCAAACCAGAACCGTTCCCCAAAACCGGATCTTTCCCAAAGACCGAATCCTTCCCTGCCTGCCCCTCATATCTCACACCTCCCCGGAAAGCAGTCCCAGGGCCCTGGCAAGATCCGCCCTGGCCCTTTCCCTGTCATAAAAAGCCGCCGTTTTCCGAACCCTGGCCCGGTTGTAATCCAGCTCCGCCTGAAGATAACGGGTGATGGTGGCCGCTCCGCCCTCGTATTCCCTATGCACCAGATCGAAAGATTCCGCAGCCAGATCCACGGCCTTTTCCGCCACCTGATACCGGGCGGAGGCTTCGGCCACAGCAGAAAGGCTTTCTTCCACATCCAGTCGTACCTCAAGAAGAAGCCCCCGAACGCGGGCGCGCAGACCCGCTTCCCTGGCAAGGGCCGCATCCTTTCCCGCCCTTCTTGAAAAACCGTCAAAGATCTCCCAGTCCGCCTGCACCGAGACCTCCCAGTTTTCCCGGCTCCGGTCAAAGGCCGCGTCCCTGTCATCATGCCAGTACCGTCCCTGAAGATTCAGCTCCGGCAAAAACCGTCTTTCCTCGGCTGTAACTCCCTTTACCGCCCGGTTCACGGAAAAGCCCAGGCCCTTGAGATCCGCCCTGTGATGCAGGGCCAGGGCCATGGCGGCCTCTCCTTCGGAAGGAAGTTCCGGGAGCACCAGATCCGCCTCTCCGGGGAGAAGACCCGTACCGGGGCAGAATCCCAGAAGCCCCGCCAGGGCAGAAGCTGCAAGGCGCACACGGTTTTCGCTGCGTACCTTTTCCTCTTTCACTTCCGCAAGGCGCACTTCAAGGGAGAGAAGGTCGGACTTCAGCACCCCGCCCCCCGCATACTGCACTTCCATCACCATGAGCTGGCGGGACACGGTGGCAAGGGCCTCCTCACTGATGGAAAGAAACTCGCCTGCCGCCTTCACCTGATAAAAGGCCTGAACCACCGCAGCGGCCAGACGGTTTGTATGCGCCTCAAGGCCAAAGGCCGCTTCTTTCCTCCCGAGATCCGCCATGTCCTTCATGAGGCCTGTGCGCCCCCCGTCAAAAAGCCGCATCCGGCCCCAGAGGGCGGCTTCCGTATTACGGAAGGAGCCGGGATCGTTGAAATCCACGTTTTGGGGAAGCTCCCGCTGGTCGATGGTTTTAAAAAGATAGGAGCTTGGCGCATCCCCCGTACTCCAGGCCACAGACAGCCCGAAACGGGGCCAGAGACCGGAGCCCGCCTCCCGGAACAGGGCATCCGCCTCCAGGATCTTCGCCCTGGCCTCCTCCATGCCGGGATTGCGTTTCCGGGAAAGATCCAGCATTTCCTTAAGGGAAAGGGGACGCTCCGGCACAGGCTCCGGGGATGTTCCGGGGCCAAAAGGAGGAGCTTCCCCCGCAGAAACCGAGGCAGATACCAGAATGAACAACAGGACAAGCCAGTAATGCATCAGAAACCTCCTCTGGAATGAAAAACCCCAACCGTTCACGAAGGAGAAAGACACAAGGACTGATGGAAACGTTACAAAAAAAGAAGAGGGCATGGGAAAGGAGAGCAGGGAGAAAATCGTTTAAAAGAAAAGGGGCTTTTAACGGATGGCTTCGCCACCGCACCAAAGCCTGTGTAAATTTTTACCCGGAACCCACCCCGTTTCCCCCGCTTTCCAGCACCCCTGCGGCAAGTCTTCCGATTTCAAGGGGCATAAAACGGCCATCCCAATAAAAGGAAAGCTGCCTTGTGTCATTCACGTGTGAAAGGATTTCCCCGCTGTACGCCCCATTCCCCAGAAAACCCGCAAGAAACAGGGCAGGAACAAGTATTTCCGGCTCATTTTTTTGAAGATAATGACAAAGAAGGGGCCTCATGTCCCGCACAAAAACAGGGGAAGCCTGCCCCAGACGGGCCAGCCCCCACAAAACGCCCCTCTGGAGCAGGGGATTTTCCAGATAATTGCCTTCGGGATCCAGGTAAGAAGAAAGAATACGGTGATATTCGTGGGCCATGGGGGGAATCCGGGCCATGATCTCTCCCATGGCCTCGCCGCACCCCCATCCGATGCCGCCGGATTCGTCGTTGAGCATCCAGATCAGCCTGCGCATCACCCAGCGGACGCCTTCGGGGTCTTTTTCATACAATTGCTGACACACAGCGCCCAGCCCTCGAATGGCATGCCAGCGAACCCCTTCTTCCCCATGGCAGAAAGCTCCCATGAGGGGGCCTATGGCCCTGCGACCGGGAAGAAGGCACAGAGCCTCTTCCATGGCCTGTACGTCTTCCATCCCAAGACAGGTAAAAACATGGACTTTCAATGTCCTTCGATCCATGGAGCCTCCCCTGATCCTGCCCTTATCCTGAATTGCCCCTGAAAAGATTCCCGGCAAAACGGGTTTTCTCCCGTCAGAAGGTCAGCACATCATAGCCCCCGTCCCGGAACGCCGCCATGGAAGGATGGCCCTGCATGTCATCCAGAAGATAAAGGCCAAGGGCCTTAGCCGTGTCCAGGGTTTTCATTTTCGCCGCACAGGCCTTGCAGACTCCGGCCACAATGTCCGCTTCCAGGGCCTTCTTCCACAGAAGATGCAGGGGATGCCCTTCCTTTTCCAGCTCCGGAAGCAGGGCCGTGGAAGCCCCCTCCAGCACAAGGGCCACCTCGTCGCCCCTCTCGTGCATGTCGAGACCATTGAGCAACACATGGATGAAACACATGGGATCGCCATTAAAAACAAAAAGTGCTGTTTTCCGCATCCAGCCTCCCTGAATGTTGTACGGTTACCGTTTTTCTTAAGGGCTGCTGCCCAGGGGAAGAAAGGGCCCACAAAAAAGGCTCTTCCCTCCCCATCCAGATTCTTTTTTTACATCTATCTTTCCCGCTCCTGAATACAGTCTGCAGGGCAGTTCCGGATGGCCTCGAAAAGGCAGGAAGGAGCCCCTTCACTTTCCCGCACCACCACAAAACCCGTGGCACTCCACCCGAAAACCTCCGGGCAGAGCTCCACGCAGATGCCGCAACGAATGCAGGTCACAAGATCCACTTCCGCCGCATACACGCCCATCAGGCCTCCTTGCCCAGTATCCTGAGCCCCATGCGCCTGCCCAGTCCATGGCAGAGGACAAGCTGTTCGTGCTCCGGCACATACTGTACCCGAAGCCCCTCTTCGGGCAACTCAAACCCCATGGCTGAAAGCTCGGCATTGAGCAGTTTCACCGCCTCCCCGCTCCAGCCGTAGGAGCCAAAGGCAGCGGCCATCTTTCCCTGGGGTTTCAGCCCCTTCATGTAGGTGAGCACATCCATGAGGGCCGGAAAAATCTGATTGTTCAGGGTGGGGGATCCGACCAGAATGGCCTTGGCATCCATCACTTCCGTCATGATGTCCGACCTGTGGGATTTGCGCACACTGATGGGCCGCACCTGGCGAACCCCTGCATCCACAAGGCCGCTCACAATGGCATCCGCCATCATTTCCGTGGAATGCCACATGGTATCATAGAGTACCACGGCCTTGTCCAGGGTCTCCTGACGGCTCCAGCGGTCATAGGCTTCAAGGATCACGGAAGGATCTTTTCGCCAGAGAATGCCATGATCCGGACAGATCAGGTTCAGGGCAAGGCCCATGTCCTGCACGGATTTCAGAAGCTTGGCGATGAGGGGCGAAAAGGGAAGAAGAATGTTGGCGTAATATTTCTTGGCATGAAAGAGAAGCTCTGACGCTTCCATCTGATCGTCATACATCTCGCTTCCCGCATAGTGCTGACCAAAGGCATCGCTGGAAAAGAGAATGCCTTCTTCCTTGAGGTAGGTGAACATGGAGTCCGGCCAGTGCAGCATCCGCGTTTCAAGGAACATGAGGGTGCGGGAAGGCCCGATGACAAGCTCCTCGCCGGAGGCCACCTCCTTGAGATTCCACTTCTGACGGAAATGCCGGGCCAGGTTTTTAGCCCCCATCTTGGAGCAGTAAAGGGGTTTTTCCTCCCCCACGGCACCCATGATGCGGGGAAGTCCGCCGGAGTGATCCATTTCCGTGTGGTTGCTCACCACAATATCAATGTCTTTGGGATCCATCACCGCACGGATATTGGCAAGAAGCTCTTCGGTGAACTCGGCCTTCACCGTGTCGATGAGCACATTGGTTTCCCCCCGGATGAGAAAGGCGTTGTAGGTGGTGCCCGCAGGGGTGGAGTAGCCATGGAAATCCCGGATGTTCCAGTCCCGGACGCCCACTTCAAAAATATTGGGTGCAATTTCAACAGGTCGCATGGTGTTTTCCTTATCATTAACAAAAAGGCTTCACAGGTGAGGAAGCCGGAAGCACCCCCATAGGGACGCATTCCGGCTTTTTTCTTCAAGATGAGGATATCAGGCAGCGGTGAACTGGTCCTTGCCTGCGCCGCAGACAGGGCAGGCCCAGTCTGCGGGCAGATCGGCAAAGGCCGTGCCCGGAGCAATGCCCCCTTCGCTGTCTCCTTCCGCAGGATCGTATTCCCAGCCACACACCTCACAAACGTATTTCATGTCTTTCTCCTTTTGATGCTGTTGGTTTCCAGTCAGAACAGGAGGCCCCATTCCTTCCCCGCACGCCCCATGGAAAACCTTCATCCGAACCTTAAAATAAACGCGCCTTACGGCAAAGGCACCTTAATACGTAAAATCTTCCTTTTCCACCTTAAAACGGAAGGTGTAGTAGGCCCAGGCCTGATAGGCAATGACAAGGGGCACAAGGAAGGCCACCACCCAGAGCATGATGGTCAGCGTCAGGGGGCTTGACGAGGCATTCATGGCGCTGAGGCTGTACGCCGGGTCGAGGCTGGAGGGAAAAAGATTGGGAAAAAGGCCGATCACCCCGAAAAAGGTGGTGGCCACAATGCCCGCAGCACTCATGCCCCAGGCGGCAAAATACCGGGCCTTACCAAGGAGGATCCGTACACCGATAAAAGCACAAACGGCGAGAACAGGTACGGCAAAGAGGATGGGGGTTGCAAGGTAGTTGGCAAAAAGATCCGTATAGAATGCGCTGGCCACCACAAAAACCGCCAGCACCACAAGCACGATGGGCCAAAGCATGCGGACCGTGCGGATGGCCCTTACCTGAAGATCTTCTCCTGTGCGGATGCAGAGCCACAGGGCTCCGTGCTGCATGAAGAGCAGAACAAAGAGCAGACCGCCCATGATGCCATAGGGATTGAGGAGGGTGAGGAGGTTGCCGTGGAGAATACCCTTGCCGTCAATGGGAAGCCCCATGAAGATATTGGCAAAGGCCACACCGAAAAGAAGGGCCGGTACAAAGCTACCCACAAAGATAGAGACATCCCAGGTCTTTTTCCACAGAGCGCTTTCGGAAAGCCCCCGGAATTCAAAACTCACCCCCCGGATGATGAGTCCGAAGAGGATGAACATCAAAGGGGTGTATAAACTTGAAAACATGGTGGCGTACACCAGGGGGAAGGCGGCAAAGGTCACACCGCCTGCGGTGATGAGCCAGACTTCGTTGCCATCCCAGAGAGGGCCGATGGCGTTGATCATCTTGCGCTTGTCCGTTTCATCCCTGCCGAGAAAGGGATAAAGGGTGCCCACCCCGAGATCAAAGCCGTCTGTCATGAAAAAGGCCGCCCAGAGCAAGCCCCAGAGAAAAAACCAAATGACCTGCAGTTCCATAGATGTTGTCCTCCCGATCCGCACAGTCTGCGGCGTTGTTTATCAGGCCTCCGCCTTGGGCAGATCCGGCCCTTTCATGGCTTTTTTGGCGATCATGGTGAATCCGGCAAGCCCCAGCAGACCGTAAACCACAACAAAGGCAATGAGGCTCGTAAGCACCTGCCCGCCGGAAACCGGAGAAACCGCATCCGTGGTTTTCATGAGCCCATAGACAATCCAGGGCTGACGGCCCACCTCCGTGACCAGCCATCCCGCCTGGGTGGCGATATAGGGCAGAGGAATGGAAAAGAGCATCATCTTGAGATACCAGGGTTTTTCCATGAGACGGTTTCTGAAGAAAAAGCCTAAGGCACAGGCAAAGATGAAGTAGGCCCCAAGGCCCACCATCACCCGGAAGGCCATACCCACCAGGGCAATGGGCGGACGCTCATCCTTGGGAATGTCCTTTAAGCCAATGACCGGGGTGGAGAAATCATGGTGAATGAGAAAGCTCAGAAGGCCGGGAATCCTGCCGATCTCAATGCTGTTTTTCTCCCCTTCGGGATCGGGCCAGGCAAAGACATAGCTCGGTGCGCTGGGCTGGGTTTCCCAGTGAAATTCCATGGCCGCCATTTTGGCCGGCTGGGTATGGGCCACATCCACGGCATGGAAATCCCCCTGAATGGCCACAAAAAGGGAAAAGATGAGACCGGGAACCAGCGCCATGCGGAAAGACCGGGTAAAGATCTCTTCATGCTGTTTTTTCAGAAGATGCCAGGCGCTGATGCCCATGACAAAAAAACAGGCCAGCACAATGCTGGCCGCAAGGGTGTGCATGATGGTGAGCCAGGCGAACTTCTGGGTGATGACAGCCATGAAATCCGTGATTTCAGCCCGCTGTCCCCCGAAGGACTCCCGGAGGGTGTAGCCCACGGGATGCTGCATCCAGGCATTGGCAATGAGAATCCAGATGGCGGACACATTGCCCGCAATGGCCACCATCCACATCACCCCTGCGTGAACCTTGGCGGAAAGACGCTTCCACCCGAAAATCCAGATGCCGATGAAGGTGGATTCCAGGAAAAAGGCAGCCGTGGCTTCAATGGCAAGAAGGGAGCCGAAAATATCCCCCACATAGGCGGAATACTGGGACCAGTTGGTGCCGAACTGAAATTCTAAGGTAATACCCGTAACCACGCCTACGGCAAAATTGATGAGAAAAAGTTTTCCCCAGAATTTCGTCATCCGCAGGTAGGTTTCGTCCCCTGTGCGGGCATAGCGGGTTTCCATCCATGCCACCAGAATGGAAAGGCCCAGGGTAAGGGGGACAAAGAGAAAGTGAAACATCGTGGTTGCCGCAAACTGCAACCGGGAAAGCAGGACAACATCCATGGCGTCTCCTCCTTCAAGAGACAGGCTGCGGTGCATGAAACCGCAGCCTCCTTGCCGCTTCCAGTGCCAGAGGCCCGGAAAGATCCGGCCCGTTAGCGTATCCTGTCATCCTTGCCTGCACCTTCGCAGTCCGGCGTGTAACAGGTGTTATCGAGAAATTCGCAGGTTTTCTTGCAGGACGGACATTCCTCCGGAGGGGTTTCCGCCTCCATCTGATAGCCACAGTTGCTGCATTTCCATTGGCTCATGGGGCATCCTTTCCTAATTCTGAAGGTTAATGCATTCAGGTTCTTTTCGTAAAAACCTGTCTATCCTTCCGCTTTCCATACACCATGAAGATTGCAGTATTCCCGCACCACAACCTTTTCGGCCTCAATCATGAACGTCGCCTCGGGTTTTTCGCCTGGGTTCAGATCCTTGCGATACACCCGGTTATCGGCGATGACCTCAATCCATTCAACATAGTGTTTTTCCAGCATGGGATGCTCCACGCTGCCCACCACCACCTTCACTCCACCGGGGATGCGCTCAATCACGGGCACATGCTTTTCCTTGGCCGCATCCACTGTATTTTCCGTAAGATGTACCATGGGCTGACCGCAGCAGACAAGGGCGGCCGCCCCCCCATGCATCACTTCCACCACATTGCCACACAGATCACAACGGTATACTTCAAGCCTCTGAACCATGGAGAACGCCTTACCTTCCCGTTTTCCGTTTCCACAACGGAAAATCCATAAAAAATTTGCTATTCCGCCCATGCCCCTTTGGCCACATGGGCTGCCTTTTCTTTCTCAGCCAGCTGCTTCAGTTTGTACCCCGCATCCCGCAAAATGCCGTACAGGATGCCGCAGCCCGCATCTTCCCGGTCTGCATCGCCTTGGTCCGCCAGCAAGAGCATTTCTTCCGCAAGAAGCAGGGTCTTCTCAATATTCCTGTTGCACGCTTTCACTGTCATTCTCCGCGTGCCTCCTTTAAGAAGGGGCCGCCTGTATGGGATTACTTTAACACGCCTGCACCGACTTGCAATACGGAGACTCCGCTTTTTCTCCTTTTCAGGATTCATGCCAGAATGACTGCGATGCCTCACATCCTCGTATTTCAAGACATAGAGCCCCGCCTCCACCCTCCCCATGGATGTCCCTCCGCAAACTCCCAGGACTCCGATTTTCCCGAAAATACAAGGACAGCCCCCGACGATTCGTTCAAATCATTGAAAAAACACGCTGCCCGGACATGTCTCACACAGAAAATAAGACAAGGTTGATTCAAAAGACATATTTTCAGCCATCTCCCTGAACGGGCATCCAGGGGCCCCAAAAAAGCCAAGAGCTGTAATAAGCAATAAAAACAGCAATAAAACAAAAAAACACTCTCAAAAAAATGGACTAAAAACAAACTGGCACACAAACTGCTTATAAATACTTCAACAGACGCACGCAACAAAGACCCAAAAGGAGGTCATCCCATGCTCGCCATAGAAGAACTGAAAAAGGATATTCACCTTCTCAATGAAATTGACTGGGAGCTTACGCCCGAAGATGCGGTAAATCTTTACCTTGAATGGGGCGGAATCTGGAAACCCGGCGGTCTGCGCTACTCCGTACGTGGAAAACACGACAAGTCCTATTATTTCACCGTGAACACCTGGGAAGATCCACCGGTGATCTACCTTATCCGCCGAAACTCCGAGGAAGCCGTGGAACTGGCCAAAATTCCCCTGCCACCGGGACTTAAAGAATCTTTTCTCAAATCCGTGGGCCACAACCGGGGAGTTTACGCGCTGGAGGGCGAAGTAAAAGAATGGCTCCAGAAAAAACTGTATCACTGAAAAATCCCTTCCCATTCCTGCCCCACCCCCCTGCCTTCCATACGTCCTCAAAAAGGGGAGATCCTGAATCTCCCTTCCTCCCATGAAAGGGCGGAAGCCTTCCTTAAATCAGGGCTTCCGCCCCTTATCTTTTATGCCTTGGGCCAAGCCTCCCTTCTCCCCTCTTCAGGGATTGAAACCTTTTGCCAGGCAGGCTAAAAGAAACCCAAGGCAGCGTCTTTTTCAGTATCCCACTCCAGGCAAGGATTTTCCATGCACACCTCCCTTTCCGCCGCCCTGACAACGGGCCTCAAATCCGGAATCCACAGGGCCTTTACCTCCCTTCTCTGGATTTTAAAAATCCTCATCCCCATCGGTTTCTGCACCTTCCTTCTCGTGCAGACAGGCCTTCTCCCCTTCCTTGAAGGAGCCATGGCTTTCCTCATGGAGCCCATGGGGCTGCCTCCGGCTGCCGCCTTTCCCCTCATTGTCGGCATGCTCACCAACATCTACGGGGCCATTGCCGTCATGGGAACCCTGCCCTTTGACACCCATACCCTCACCCTCATGGCCATCTTTCTCCTTATCGCCCACAATCTCATTCAGGAAGGGGCCGTGCAGCATGCCTCCGGCATCCATGGCCTTGTCATCACCGCAATCCGCCTGGTGGCCGCCACCCTCACGGTCATGGTGGTGTCCATCTGGCTACCACCCCAGCCCCTGGCCTCGCCCCATGCAGCCGCCTACGAGATTCTGCCCTTTGCAGAAGCCTTTTATGCCTGGGGCCTCAGCACCCTCGCCCTCTGCATGAAAATCCTCGGGATCCTGCTTGTGCTCATGCCCTGTATCGAGATTTCCAAAATCCTTGGCCTTGCGGCCTTGCTTGCGCGCATTTCAGGCCCCGTTCTTCTGCCTCTGGGACTTCCCCGCTCCACAGCCCTCCTGTGGCTCACCGCCGTGCTTTTCGGCCTGAGCTATGGAGCCGCCGTCATCGTGGAAGAGGCCAGGACCGGCACCATTCCCAAGGACGACTTAGAAAACCTCCATGTATCCATCGCCATCAACCACTCCATGGTGGAAGACCCGGCCCTCTTTCTGCCCTTAGGTCTTCCTGCGCTGTGGCTCTGGCTGCCCCGCATCCTCACGGCTCTGATCTTTGTTCGCATCTGGCAGCTCTGGCAGCATTTTCGCCCCGTAAAAACCCCCATTCTGCCCCACCCCTGAGAGAAAGGGTCCCATGCTCAGCGAACTTGCCATCCGTAACTTTGCCATCATTGATGATCTGAAAATCCGGTTTGACCGGGGCATGACCGTCATGACCGGCGAAACCGGCGCCGGAAAATCCATCATCATCCAGGCGGTCAACCTCATTCTCGGAAGCCGGGCCGATGGCCGCATGATCCGCCAGGGCCACGACAACGCCGAGGTGGAAGCCTTTTTCCACCCTCCGGCCCAAAGCCCTGCGGCCCTGGCCATGGAAGCCAACGCCCTGAATCCGGAAGAAGGGCTACACATCCGCAGGGTGCTTTCCGTCACAGGCTCTCACCGCATCTACATCAACGGCCGCATGGCCACGGCCCAGCTCCTCGGAGAGGTCACGGCCCAGCTGGCCAGCATTGCAGGCCAGCATGCCCACCAGAGGCTTCTTGATGAAAGCCTTCATCTCTCCATGCTGGACCACTACGCAGGTCTTCATGGAGAAAGGCAGCGCTACGCCCAAGCCTATGGGCTGCTGGTGCAAAACCTGAAAGATCTGGAAAATCTGAAACGTCGTAAAGCCAGGGAAGAAGCAGAGGCGGATTTCATCGCCTTCCAGATCCGGGAAATCCAGGAGGCAAACCCTGAACCAGACGAAGACAGCGCACTGGAAACGGAAAGAAAGAAACTCCGCCACGCCCAGACCCTGGCCCAGACCCTGAACCTTGTGGTGGATCAGCTTTATGAAGGGGAAGAGGCCATCAGCGGACGTCTTTCCAGCTTGCGCAGGGAAGTGGTGAAAGCCGCCACCCTGGATCCCAGCCTTGAAAGCGCCGCTGCGGATGCCGAAACCCTGGCCCTGCGCTGCGAAGATCTGGCGGGACATCTGCGCCAGTATCTCGATGCCATGGACATGGACCCTGCCCGGCTGGACGCTGTGGAAGCAAGACTCCACCTTCTTGGAAAGCTCAAGAAAAAATACGGGGGCAGCCTTGACGCCGTGATCCGCCACAAGCAAACCCTGGAAAACCGCAGCCGGGAGTCTGCGGATCTTGAAAACCGTATCCCCCTTCTTGAAAAAGAAGGCCTCACCCTGCACAAAAATGTGGTGGCTCTCTCCCGTGATCTTTCCAGAAAACGGGAAAACGCAGCCGCCAGCCTCAGTCGTGCGGTGGAAAAGGAGCTTGCCGAACTCTGCATGCCGGACACCCGCTTCCGGGTGGCCCTCCTGCCCCTGGAGGCAGGATCTTCCCCCTGGCTTCAGGATCAGGGACGGGGCCTTCAGGAAGAGGGAGCAGAAAGCGCCCAGTTCTGCATGGCACCCAATGTGGGAGAAACGGAAAACCCCTTAAGCAAAATTGCCTCCGGCGGCGAGCTGTCCCGGACGGTCCTGGCCTTAAAGG